>CAUVRW010000068.1:0-5886 GCA_963554425.1 uncultured Veillonella sp. | reverse complement strand
GTTACGAGACATGCTAGCAGATGCCTTCCGAGATGTGGTAAAACGCCCGCAATCCAGTACTTGGTACTTGGTGGCAGTGGATGCCTTGAAATGCTTGGTAAATATGCAAAAGGGTCATTTACAAGCCTTGGCATTAACTTTGATCGTGCAATATTCTAAAAATTCCAACAACTATTCCTTGGAGAACTTCCAACATTATGTGGAGAAATATTTAGAACCACTACTCAATGAATTGCCAACTCGTGAAGACATGTACCAACAATTAGAATACTTACGTTGTACATCGTCCGCTGGGGAAGTGCGGTTTGAACAAATTTTGCGCAACTCCTATCCGTTGGTGTTCGATTACCGTGGCTTTACCATGGAAGAATTAGAATACGTCATGCAAAATGCGCCGGTACGCACATCCATTACCGTGCCGAGCCTTAACTCAAACTTACTAAAATTGTCGGCTGTAGATGAATACATGTTGCCGAACTTATTCCAACGAGCAGGCATTACTGATCAAGACACACAACAGGCGTTGACAGGGTTAGCCTTTAGCCGAGCTTTCGATTGGGACAACACATCCTTCGAGGACGTGCTAGAACACATCTCTCCAGTCTTGCTCGACCTATGCCAAACCTATAATCGTATCCCATTGTGCCGTTTGAACCTAACCTTGTTAGGATTATACCTAGGACGCAGTATGGTGAAAGCAACTATTCACGAGGATTTTGACATCTCTCCGTGGTTTAGCTAATGACAAAATAATACAGTAAAACAGGTTCACCCAATGTAGATATAAAATCTGGTTGGGTGAATTTTTTATTATAGTTTTGTTTACAGTTGTTAATCTACTCAAGACGGTTCTGCAGTTGTAATCAACGGTAAGGACGGCTCTATCGGCTTGAATGGTAAGGATGGCAAAAATGGTCTTTCCATTAAAGGTGACAAAGGTGTTGTTGGTGTAGACGGCACAGATGGTGCTAATGGTAAAGATGGTATGACTCGTATCATATATGAAACGAAACATCCAGATCCTAATAATGCTGGTAAAGACATTGTGGTGAAACATCAAGTAGCTACGATGGATGATGGCGTGAAATACGCTGGTGACGACGCACAAGGTGCTGACAAATCCAAAGTCATCGCTAAGAAGTTGAACCAAACTGTAGATATTGTTGGTGGTGCAGATAAAGCGAAATTAACGGACAAAAACATTGGTGTGAACAATGTGGATGGCAAGTTAAAAGTACAATTAGCTAGCGACTTAACAAACATCAACTCCATTACAAATAAAGAAAACAACGGCAAAGTTGAGTTCAAAGATAAGGGAGTAACTACTTTCAGTGGTGGCAAAGCTGACGATAAAGCAGTATCCATTGATGGTAAACAAGGATTTGTAACAGGCTTGGAAAACAAAACTTGGAATGTAGCAAATCCAACGGTTGTATCTGGTCGTGCAGCGACGGAAGATCAATTGAAAGTGGTTAGCGACCGTCTAGCAGGCGCTCGTAAGTTCACAGGCGATAACAAAGGTGTGACGGCTGTAGTTGGTCTTGGCGATGTATTGAATATCAATGGTGGCGCAGATGCGACTAAGTTGACGGACAACAATATTGGCGTCATTGCTAAAGAAGCTGAGAAAAATGCAGATGGAACGATCAAAACACCAGCGTCCATGACGGTTAAGTTGGCGAAAAATGTTCACATGGGTGATGGTTCTACCGATTACACAGGCGTATTTAAACCTACTTTCATCGATAAAGATGGCAAAGAAAAACCTGTGATGGATGAGAAAACAGGTAAGCCTGTGGAATTACCTACGACGGTAAAACATGATGGATATGGCAGTGAATACTCTGTATATCGTCCTGGTAAAGATCCTAACACAGATAAACCAGCGATTAGAACTACGGTGACACCATTAGGTGTGATGATTGAATCCAACAATTCCAATGGTAAAGCGAATCCTGCTGTGACGTTGACTGCGAATGGCTTAGATAACGGTGGTAACCGCATTATTAATGTGGCGCCTGGTATTAATGGCACTGACGGTGTAAACGTAGATCAGTTGAAAGCTACAGCGAACAACGTTCTGAACCAAGCTACGGGTGAAGCCCATAAAGCTGGTGCGAGAGCAGCCGCTTTAGCAGCATTGAAACCTTTACAATATGACCCATTAGAACCAACACAAATTATGGCGGGTATTGGTAATTATCGTAGTGAAACTGCAGCAGCTGTAGGCATTGCTCATTACACGCAAGAAGCGACTATGTTCCACGTAGGTGTTACATTGGGTCAACATCAAAATATGGTGAATGCTGGCGTGACTCATAAATTTGGCTGGAGTCCAGAAGAAAAAGCAATTCCTGAACGTTATAAAGCGGGCCCGATCTCCTCTGTGTATGTAATGCAAGATGAAGTCTCTGCATTGAAACAAGAGAACGAACGCACGAAAGTAGCGTATGAACAAGTATTGGTAGATAATGCAAATATCAAAGCAGAAAACCAAGAAATGAAGGAATCTTACAACAAAATGGCTCAAGACAATGAAGAAATGAAAGCACAAATCAAAATGTTGATGCAGGCTATGGGAATGAAATAAGTCCTGAAGATGTAACTTCCTAGAAGATGCAAAAAGCCCCTACCCTTCCGGGTTGAAAGACTCGGAAGCGGTAGGGGCTTTTGTGTTGACAACTAGTTTTTATGGTGATATAGTTGTGTTAGTAGATTGGCTGCAACGCTTAGGGCGTTGGTCACTAGGACACTGCTTTGGCAGTGTCTTTTTTATTATTCTTTGTATAAAATAGACTAACTAGTACCCTTTATTAAATGATAAAAAACCGGGGCAATACAGAGTATCGCCCCGATAAAAACTTTACAGTCTATTGTCTTGTATTAATTATATCATACAGTTTTACACTAATTGTCAATTATATCACTAAAAAATTAAAAGTCAGATGCAACCTTATTTTAAAATGAAAAATCTTCGATGGTTTCGATATCCACCAACTCAACTTCTTTTCCGTGGAATTGGATGATTCGTTCGTCCTGCAACCGACCTAATTCACGGCTGAGAGCGGTGCGGCTCACGTTGAGGACATCTGCCATTTCTTGCCGATTATGTGGCAAGGTGAGGATGTTCTTTTTTTGTACCCGCCGAATGTCCATGAAGTAGGCAAAAATTTTCTCTCGCATTCCTTTGAGGGATAGATAATGCACTTTGCGAGTTAGCTGCATCGCCTTTTCAGACAGGTCATGCATGAGGTTCGTGAGCAACTGGATTTGACAGGATTGGCAGTCCGGGAATGCTTTGGTGAAAGTCTCTATTGGTAAAAATAAGACAATCGCATCTTTTGTGGCTTCAATCGTAGCAGGCCACAGAGGATGGTTGCTAAAGAGCAAGGCTTCCCCGAACATAGAGGACGGCTGTAACTCCGTTACGATTGTTCGTTGTCCTAACATATTCTCTCGTGTTAACAAGGCACGCCCTTCTAGCAAGATACCAATGCCTTCCATAGGTTCACCAGCAATGGCGATAAAGGAATTTTTTTTGAAACTTTGTACTTTCACATTTGCTTGCGATAAGAAAAGCGACAAATTTTCTGGCGCAATATGTGCACATAATGGGGATTGTTGAATCCTGTGCATGTATGTTTCTAACGTTGGATGTAATGTCGACATAGGACCTCCGTGAATAGAAAATTATAATATGGCTGTGTATATGATGTATAGCAAAAGGGTCCAAAGGGACCCTTTTAGTATCGTACCAAGACAGTATATACTGTCATACAAATCGCTATATTGCAAACATTAAATTAAAGAGTGTGCTTTACCAATCTCTGTAATCTGTTCTATAGTAAGCTTAGTATATTTGGCAATCATTTCTAAGGATAGTTTATCTTGCAACATCCCAAGAACCACTTCAGCTTTACCCTCAGCTTTACCTTCAGCTCTGCCTTCAGCTTTACCTTCGGCTCTACCTTTAGCTGTGCCTTCTGCCATGCCTTCTTTCCATCGGCGTTTTAATTCCATTTCGAGTGTCATATATTCTACCCTCCATTCTTTAGAATGTCGTACTTTATTTACGACAGAATCCATTTCCAATACTAACTCATCAGCAGGTGATTTACCATCTACATAATCTAGAAAATACTGTAGTGGTTTAGATATATCATTGGCAGTACCTTTAGTACTTAAAAATAATTTCGTAGTTCCATCGTTTAATTCGATATTGTGATTCTCTAAACAAATATTTCTGAAAGTATACTTGTGGAGATCCCCAGTAAATACTGGAAAGGTACATATAAATATAATATACGTATCATTGAGTTCGGTGTAATCCTGACCTTTTTCAATGTTGTGTAAATCGATAATACTTTGGTAGTACCTGACTCGTTTTACTAATTCCTCCATATTTTTAGTAGTTTGCATTTCCACATTAAAGACAGTACCATCCACATCGTTGACGTACACATCGAGTCGAATACCTTTACTGTCTGGGTTCATACGCAGTGACTTTTCTTCTTCGAGATAGGTGATATCTTTAATCTGGATATCTAACAGACGTTCTATTGTTGCCTTACAAATGCGCTTATTACGCATCACCTTTTGGAACATAAAGTTATCCTGTATGGTCAGTTCTTCAAAGGGTTTGATATGCATAGAATCACCTCCAGCTCTTATCCAAATTATACCATATATTTTAGATATATAATATTGCTCTTTACATCTATCTTCAACACAAAAGACACTATCGCTTCCGAGTCTTTCGCCTCGGAAGGGGAGGGACGTATTTACTTACGTTACTATATCAATCCATGGGTACGACGAATTTCTATAATTTGTTCTACAGTTAGCTTAGTATACTTCGCAATCAATTCCAAAGACCAGTTATCCTCTAACATGCCAAGAACTATTTCGGCTTTACCTTCAGCTCGTCCTTCTTTTCTGCGATGTATTTTTTCAACTTCAAATCTCATATACTTCCTTCTTCATTTCTCAAAATGTTTTTAAAGTGTAGCCAAGGATACGTTTTTTCTGCTTTCAGTATACTATACTACATGTATAGATAGCAAGACACTGCTAGATGGCCCTTGCGGGGGCTTTCACTATGAAAGTGATTATCTAGTGAGATATCTAAGGAAATACAAAAAGTATGTTGTAGTATACATGTTAAGGGCAAAGTTCCCAAGGAGGTTATTATGAGTATGTTCTGTTTCCAATGTGAACAAACAGCGCAACCAAATGGTTGTACAGTACAAGGTGTATGTGGTAAAATAGCACCAGTTGCGAATTTACAAGATGAATTAACAGCAGCGTTGATTGGGTTAGCTCGTGCAATGCAAGCCACAGAAGTAACGTTAGAAAACGTACAATTGTTAAAACGTGGTTTATTCATGTGCGTAACAAACGTAAACTTCTCTGAAGATCGTGTACAAGAGTTCATCGATGTGATCAACAACGCTCACAATAAATTAGATGCAAACATTCCTAACTTTGATTGGGAAGAATTGTGGAAAGGTCATGAAGACATCGTTTCCTTACGTTCCACATTGTTATTAGGTATGCGCGGTATGGCTGCGTACGCATGGCATGCAGCAGTATTGGGCTACAATGATCCAGAAGTTGACGCTTGGTTCGTAAAAGGCCTTGTTGAAATGGCAAAAGACCACAGTGCAGAAGAATGGTTAGGCTTATTGATGGAATTCGGTGGCATCAACCTTGCTTGCATGGCGTTGTTAGACAAAGCCAACACAACTACATACGGTACTCCAGTACCAACAACTGTACCTTTGACAGTAGAACCAGGTCCTTTCATCGTGGTAACAGGTCATGACTTACACGACCTTAAAATGTTATTGGAACAAACTGATGGTAAAGGCGTTAACATCTATACAC
>CAUVRW010000067.1:0-5922 GCA_963554425.1 uncultured Veillonella sp. | reverse complement strand
AAAATTAACTTTCCCAAAAAAGCTACATATACTACAAAGAAATATAAAGTTCCCAAAATCACTCTAATAAAATCACTATACACGTAAATAGATTCAATCCCTATTGAAGGTAATGTTACTAGTAAAAATAAAAATAGTAATACATAGGCATTAAAGTCCATACCCCACCAAAATCCATAGTTAAAGCATGTATGCCACTTTTGTTCTTGACCTTTATACGTTCGATTCGGTGCAAAAAAGTAGATAAATAAAAATCTAAAAATAGCACATAGTATAGGACTTAGTAGAAAAATCTTTATATCTTGTTGTAAGCCTTGTAAAATTAAAAGTTCCATAATTCACCATAATATATTAAAAAAAGTAATGTATAACTACCGACAATAAAGGTTCTGCCATACATCCTCCCTATGTCCTAGCTCTACATTATCTAATATCCCCTGAAAATCTATCACGAATATAGATTTAACTTTACAACAGTTTCCTATACCATTCCACAATTCCTTGTAAAGTCTCTTCCATAGTATACTCTGGTTTCCATCCCAATGATTCTAGCTTACTGCTATCTATGGCATATCTTAAATCATGGCCTAACCGATCTGGCACATAGGTAATGAGTTCATGAGGTTTTCCTAATACATCTAACATTCGTTTCACCAGCTCAATATTGGAAATTTCTTCACAAGCCCCTATATTATACACTTCTCCTACTTTACTTTTTTGTAGGATATAATCAATGGCCCTACAATGATCCACAACATGAATCCAATCTCGTACATTCAATCCATCGCCATAGACTGGCAATGGTTTCCCTTGTAGCGCCTTTTGTATCATAAGAGGAATTAATTTTTCCGGATACTGATGAGTTCCATAATTATTAGAACATCTAGATATTGTTACTGGCAATCCATAGGTTTTATAATAACTCAATACTAATAGGTCTGAAGACGCCTTTGAAGCTGCATAGGGACTAGTAGGTTTTAATGGGCTTTGTTCCGTAAATGGACTCCCACCTTGTAGAGGCAATGCACCATATACCTCATCGGTAGATACGTGATGAAAACGCTCTATTCCATAGCGCAAACAAGCATCAAGCAGAACGCCTGTACCGATGGCATTTGTCTCTAAAAACACTTGTGGCCCTACAATACTTCGATCTACATGGGTCTCCGCCGCAAAATGTACTAATATATCTGGTTTATAGGTAGCAAACAAAGTGTCTACAAAGTCAGCATCTCGAATGTTCCCTTCTACCATAGTAAGCCGTGAACGATTTAAGAAATCTGCTATATTGTTCTTATTCCCTGCATAGGTTAAGGCATCTAAACAGATAAAAGAATCATCTGGATAGGCCTTCATCATATATCGTAAGAAATGGCTACCTATAAAGCCACAGCCACCTGTAACTAGAACATTCATATGCACTCCTATACAAAAAAGAACCTACTCCATCGCATTTCCTTTCACAATCCGCCACACGCTTATAGTCCGCAATGCCTTAATATACTTCGCATATTCTTCTGGCATAGCTTGACCTTGTTCATGGATACCGCTAGCATCTACATACAAGCGGTGATTAAAGCCCATTTTTGGTTGTGTAAATAGACTTGGCATTAGGCTCATATAGGTATCACCTTTACGACCTACTAGTTCTGCCAAGGTAGGATTAATTTGTAAGGCTCCACCGAAGCTACTTTCACTCAGCCAATTAGGGTTTACACCTTGTCCATAGATGATAAAAGGAATGGCTGAGAAGGTCGGAATATCCACTTGGGTAGCAAAACTAAAGCGTTCAGAGTGGTCACCTGTAATCAAGGTCAGCATAGTAGGGTCCAATTTCTCTACGTCATGAATCATTTTCCCCATTGTCATATCTGCGTACCAAAAATGGCCGATTTCGTTCACCGTTTTGTCATCCTTTTTGATAGAGTCATCACCTTTGCCAATTACTTTAGACGCATCAAAACCAGCTTTTGCTAAATCTACCGAGTACGGTGGATGGTTAGAAGATGTCATGATAAAGTGGAACACTTTTTCGCCTGGTTGTTCCCCTTTTACATAATTGGTTATGGCCTTAAACAAATCTCCATCAGGAGCGCCCCAAGCATTGCCTCCTTCATAAGGGAAACTAGTCGCACCATGAAACTCGTCAAACCCTTGTGCTAGTGCAAATCGTTCCACGTCTTGCCAAGTCCCAAATCCACCATACCAGAACACTGTTTTATAACCAAAATGTTTCATCATTTGCGCAATACCAGTACCATATTTCGCTTTATAGGACTGCCCTTCATAATTTGGATATAAACCCACATCGGCTAAGCCAGTAACATATCCATTAATCGCTGGCATAGTGCCTGTACCATGGGCTAGCATATACTTCGTGTGCATCGCCTTTGGTGAATTTTGAATCGCCTTACCTTCTTGTACAATGTAAGTACCTAATTCTTCATAGTTTGGTAAAAACGGCCATAAGCCGTAACTTTCACCTAGTACAAAGATAACATTATTCGGCTGAGTAGGTAATTTTTCTTCTGTAATGGTCCGTGTGAACGCTTCATCAATGGTGTTTGCCTCTGGATTACCTCCCACAGATTGGATGATATCTTTCAGCTCAGCACCAGTAATGGTAATTTTCTTCGCTTGTTTGGACCGTTCATAAATAGTGGATACTCGTTTCAATGCTTGTCCATCATCTAAAATTGCTTCATTTAATAGATTGGATTTCGTCCGTGCTGCATTTTCCCAATGGATGGAACCATTATAGGTGAAAGCCCCTCCAAATCGCAATCCAATACCCACGGCAACAACCAGCAGAATGGATCCTAGTACTGTAGCAATTTGTCTGCCTTTACCATGTATCTGTATCGCCCACGTACGATTGGTATAAACTTTCATAAATATATAGACCATCACTGCACAGAACACAATAGCTAAGGGCACACGCCATAGCAACCCATATTCTGAAATCCCTGTTTGCAAGGTGGCACCAATGTCGTCATGAGCCCCGTTGATAATCATGGCATTGAAAGTAGCATGGAAAATCGTAAAATAAGGTATACGCAAGCAAAATAAAAACGTAAACACTCCCGTACTAATACCGTAAATCCAGCGACGAATTTTCCAAGGAGAATACCATGTAAAGCTGCCAAATATGCCAGGTATCGTAGAGAATACAAAACTAAGTAATACAATAGCTCCCGCAGTTTTTAAACTAATCCGAAATCCTAACCATAAAGCTTCAAAGATATCACCGGCACCCACATCTCCTAGTTGATCTTGAAAGAGCCCGATAAAGGCAATCCGAAACACCATGAATAGTGCGGAGAACCAAAGTAATCCTTTTACATCTAACTGTAGTCCATCCATCCAGTTAGATAGCTTTGTATGTCCCATGAGTCTACTCCCCTTATTACAAATTGTATTGGTATCTGTTATGACAGAATACCGTCATCATTCGTCATTATTACCTTCCATTATACTCCAAATTCCCGTAACAATCAAAAAATCGCATACCATGATGTATCATGATATGCGATAGTTTACATTCTCTTATGCTGTTCTGAAAGCCCCATGTTTCACAACAGGTTTGCCTTCTCCTGTTTCACGTTGACGCAAGGTGCGACGTTCTGCACTGCGAATCACTTGAGATAAGTGTTTCACGAACAATTCTTGGATGTACGGATTTTCTCCTAAGCCTTCGTTCCAGATGGATACGCCATAGCCTTGTTGGCCTAACAAGGTTGCAATGGAGTCTGAACGCTCGCCTCCTAAATAGTCCATTAAGTGAGCTGAACCAATCAATGCCAATGGTACCACCAACACCTCTTGATGGTCTAAGCGTTCTAATAGTGTTAAGGCTTGTTTGAAATTAGGGAATCCATTAGCAGTGAATACCACCACATTTTGCCCTGCTCCGTATAAGCATTTTAACTGTAATGCACTGTATTCTAATTGGTTTTGTCCATTTGCCATTAATAACACTGTTTTATTTAAAGCACGTATATTAATATGTTTGATGATGGCTTCTATGGTATCGGAGTAATCATCAGCATAGTTCTTCACGCCTAAGGAGTTCAACAATGGTTTACCCACCGTAGCACGCAAGCCACGATCATGAGCTTCCTTCATCACTTCTTTACGCATTTGTACATAACATTGGTCCCACACTAAGGCAAACGGTTGTACAAAGATGTCTGTTACACCTGCATTCGCCAAGCTTTCAATGGCACCTGTTAATGTATAGACTTGCGCATCATATTTTTCATTCCATTTATCTACTAATGCATCCGATAAAAATACACGGCGCACTTCGACGCCTGGATACATTTCTGTAATCCGTCGTTCCATAGCTCCTACTGATGCTTCCACAGCATCTCCGTAGATGGAACCGAATGTTGCTAACACAATACCACGTTGATTCATATATGCCTCCATATTAATTCCTTGTTTGTTGGGTTACATAAACACACTTCTTAATACTTATGATACGTCACGTTTTGCATTATGTCAATGATAATTTTTCTCAGTTTTGAAAGTTATGTCAACGAATATACACCTTAGAAATATCCATGAATCTATGCCCAAATATTCCTCTATTCTTGCACTGTGTTACTAATTAGATAGCTAGTGCTAAGAGCTTTTTATATGACTAGCCCCCACATTTGATAAAGAACAAAAAAAGATTTGAGAATAGATCTTACGACCATTCTCAAATCTTAACATCAGTAAACCTTTAACCAGCTATGTAGTCCTGCCATTCTATGGTTGCGAAATAATCCGTGGTGCTGCCACCTTGAACACTTCACGCAACAATGGTAAGAATCGTCCTTCGATCAATGTACGATTGCGTTCACTTTTCGTAATTAACCACAAGGCGGTCCCATTGTATTTAATAGAAATTAAACTGTTGATATATTGATCAAAATCAAACTGTCCCATTTTTTCACGCAATTCTAACAATAAAGAATGTAATGGCTCTCCTTGATACTCTGGACGCTCCAACACCGGTGTAAATACTACTTCATAGACAGAATCACTATATTGATTCGGACCTGCAGAACTTTGAAAATCCATGATAACCTCCTATATTCTTACACATCTCTTCTACTTTGAAATCGTCTTACATACTCTCGCATAAGTCGTGTATCTAATCCTCTATACAATCGCACTACACCACGACGTATGGTTTTATTGTAGATAGCAGTCAAAATCCACACAAGGATGAAAGCCCCTAGTATATCCCCAGGGTAATGGTTCCCCACAAATACACGAGAAAATCCCACTAAGATAGAGCCATATACCATCCATGTACCCTGATTCCAACGATAAAATAAGATCCCACAAGCGATAGCCATAGTACCTACTGCATGGTCACTTGGGAAACTAGCATCCGCAGCATGATTTAAAATTAAGATAGCATCTGGATGATCCACAAAAGGACGATTTTCGTAGAACATGGAGCCTAGGATAAAACTACCGATAAGACAAATCACCAATAGTACACCGGTGGCAAAACTTTCACCACGAAGCTTAAAACTGCCTGTACGGAAACCTTTCACATACAACCAAGCCAATATGAGTATATATAGGTATGGCAACAATTTAGAAATCGATATCATCAATGCATCCACTATCACACTGTGGTTGGCCATACCATTGATAAGCGAGAATAACCAATCATTCATTATAACACCTTCCATTTCCTAACAAAGAGATAGATTATTTCCTATTATATCATGGTTCCTATAGATTGTAATGTAGAGATTATAAAAGCTTTTGATTCCTATTAAAGTCAGTGACAAAAGATCATTCTTCCAATCGATTATAACACATATAACTTACAAAAAAAGAACTCCCGAAGGAGTTCTTTTCATATGTGTAACTATCAAATTAGAATTTGTAGTTAAGTTCTGCACGGTAGTATTC
>CAUVRW010000066.1:0-5949 GCA_963554425.1 uncultured Veillonella sp. | reverse complement strand
GTAAATATAAACATGAGAAGGATAAATTTTACCCATCCTTTTCTAAAAAAAGAACCCATATAGTATGCTCCTTATTGATTCATATCCTTTTGCAGAGAAACTGTTATTCCATTGTCAACAGCAGTCATTCATTGCATAGGGCATGTGTAAATGCTTTAAGATTTTAAGATTCTAATACTCGTAACGTGTCTAGGCGACTAGCAATAGAAACGCCTTCATAGTTGAACGTAGGATACACCTCTTGTAAGGGCTCCAACACAAATTGACGTTCCCAAAAGTATGGATGAGGTACCACTAACTTTTGGGTATGTACTTCAACACATTGACCCGCTTCATCTTCTATCCATACAATGTCTAGATCTAGCGTTCTAGGTCCCCAATGAATATCTCGCTGTCTACCTGCCAACCGTTCAATATGCAATATGATTTCTAACATAATCAGCGGTTCTAGACTGGATTGGACTTTCAATATACCGTTTAAAAATGGACCTTGTTCCACAGGGCCCCATGGCGGCGTTTCTATCCAACTAGAGTGCTCTACATTAGCCACGTCCTGTACACCACATAATTGTTCTACTGCGAATGCTAAATACCCTTCTCGATCGCCGAGATTAGATCCGATGCCCATATAATAGGTATACATTATAGTTGACCTCGTGTAATCACCACTTCCACATAGTCCAACACACCTGGGATAGGCGCCTCTGGTTTACGCACCGTCACTGAAAGTCCCACAATTCCCTTATACGTATTCCACAAATCATCTGCAATGAGTGTTCCTACCCGTTCAATCAATCGTTGTGGGGGCCCTTCCACGATAGCTTTTGTCCGTTCATACACATCTGCATAATTAATAGAATCTTCAATGCTGTCAGATTGTCCTGGTTTCGTCAAATCTACACCAATAGAAATATCTACAAAAAAACGTTGACCTAATTCATTTTCACTAGCTAAATTACCATGGTATCCATAGAATGCCATATTTCGCAAGTTAATTTTGTCCATTACTCACCTCGTAATAGTACATCTGCCACCGTGATAGCCCGTTTATGCATTTCTACATTATGTACACGCACCATATCCACACCTTGAATCATACCTGTAATGCAAGTCGCTACCGTCCCTTCATCACGCTCTTCCGCTGGTAATTCATTTAATATGGTACCGATAAAACGCTTACGACTCGGCGCTAATAACACAGGATATTCATAAACTGTAATTTCTCCTAAACGTTGGATCACTTCCACGTTTTGGGCATAATCTTTACCAAAACCAATACCTGGGTCGAGCCAAATATTCTGAGGTTTTACCCCTTCTTTTAAAGCCAAATCTACGGAGGAGAAAAAGAATGCTTTCATATCATCGATGATATCATCATAATTCGTATGATTCTGATTATGCATAATAATCACAGGCACATCGTATTTCGCCGCTACTGCCGCCATATCTTTATCATATTTTAAGCCCCAAATATCATTCAAAATATGAGCTCCATGGGATAAGGCAAACTCAGCCGTTTCTGCCCTGTATGTATCTACAGATACAGGCACCGTAGAGACCTCTAATACAGGCAGCAAAATTTCTTTCATCCGTCCGATTTCGTCAGCCACAGAAATTTGTGTATGCCCTGGACGGGTAGATTCTACACCTACATCGATAATATCTGCGCCATGCTCAATCATTTGTTTTGCATGAGCTACGGCTGTATCAGATGTATTGTAGCGCCCTCCATCTGAAAAGGAATCAGGAGTGCCATTTAAAATCCCCATAATTAATGTGCGATCTTTTAGTTCTAATTGTTTACCATCTTGCCAATTATACTTACGGTACTTAAACATGATCGTTACCTCCTAATAACACCAACGCTTCCTCTCGTAATACCCCCATAGGCTCTAACACACCTGTGGCTACTATGGTTTTCGCCACCGTTTTTTGTGATACTTCGCCTTTCATGAGCATACATAAATGAGTGGCTTCTACCATCACCATAGCGCCCAACACATCGCCATCTTCCACTAAAGATGTAGCAATATCATGGGTGAATCGCTCTTGTAATTGCGGTCGTTTCGCAAAGACATCTACCAATGCTTTCAAACGACCTAAACCAAATACTTTACCGTCCCGTGGTTGATACACAATGTGCACCTTTCCATAGAAGGGCATCAAATGATGTTCGCATATGGAATAGAACGGAATATGATTCACCGATACTAGACCCGTATGTTCTGTCGGGTATACATCGCCGAGCGCCTCTTTACCCGTGCTATCACGTCCAGAAAACAAGCTTTCAAATAACGCGGCCACACGCTTCGGCGTATCTGTCATTCCCTGCGCTTCAAGATCGATACCAAGGCCTTCTAATAATTGGCGCACACCGTCTAGAGCTTGTTCTTTCATAATCATCTCCTAAATAATCTTTGTCGTCCAATCTTCGATAGTCCAAATATCAGTCACCCAAGATTCGTAAAATTCCGGTTCATGGCAGACGAGGACGATAGTCCCTTTGAAAGCCTGCAACGCCCGTGCCAATTCTGCCTTCGCATCCACATCTAAATGGTTCGTCGGTTCATCTAATACAAGTACATTATAGGATTCTTGCATCAATTTACAGAGACGAACTTTGGCATTTTCCCCACCAGACAACACGCGCATTTGACTCGTAATATGCTCATTCGTCAAACCACAACGAGCGAGGGCTGCACGCACCTCAGAATTCGTCAAGGATGGATAAGCATCCCAAATGTAATCCAATGCCGTTTTAGAATTATCTCGGCTATCTTCTTGAGCAAAATAGCCAATTTGTAAAAACTCCCCTTTTTCTATCTGTCCAGATAGAGCAGGAATCATGCCTAACAAGGTTTTTAATAAGGTCGTTTTTCCTAAGCCATTTACACCTTGAATGGCGATTTTCTTACCTCGTTCGATGACCACTTCCACAGGTCGTGTCAACGGCTCATCATATCCTAAAACAAGGTCTTTGGCATCCACTATAAAACGACTCGGTGTACGTCCTTCTTTAAATCCAAAGGATGGTTTTATCTTTTCTTGTGGTTTCTCTAAGATTTCCATTTTTTCTAAACGCTTCGCTCTAGAGTTCGCCATACCACGGGTGGCTACACGGGCTTTGTTGCGCTGAATGAAATCTTTCATGTCTGCCACTTCTTGCTGTTGCCGCTCGTAAGCACGCAAAGCTTGTTGCTTTTTCACTTCGTAGGCCGCTAAGAATTGGTAATAATCGCCAGTATATCTTGTGAGCTGCGCTTGCTCAATGTGGTAAATGACGTTCACTACGGAATTTAAAAACTCCACATCATGAGAAATCAAGATAAAGGCATTTTCATAATTTTGTAAATAGTTTTGCAACCATTTAATATGGTCCACGTCCAAATAGTTCGTCGGTTCGTCCAATAGTAAAATTGTAGGTTGCTCCAACAACAATTTAGTGAGCAACACCTTCGTCCGTTGACCACCACTCAAATCCATCACATCACGATCAAGACCAATATCCATTAAGCCTAAGCCTTGCGCTGTCCGTTCAATGGTAGCGTCGATTTCATAGAAACCACGTTGCTCTAACATCTCTTGCCATTCGCCGGTAAGTTCCATAAGCTCATTCATTCTATCCTCAGAACAATCGCCCATTTCTAAATAGGCATCTTGCAATTGTTGTTCAATGCCATAGAGAGAATCGAAGGCCCCTCGTAACACGTCACGAATGGTCATTCCTTTTTCTAGGACACTATGCTGATCCAAATAGCCTACCGTCACTTGATTGGACCATTCCACTTTACCTTCATCAGGCATCAAGTGGCCGGTAATGATATTTAAAAAGGTTGACTTTCCTTCTCCATTGGCGCCGATCAAGCCCACGTGTTCACCTTTCAGCAAACGAAAGGATGCGTCATCTAATATTTGTCTTGCCCCAAATCCATGGGTTACATTGGTTACAGTTAAAACACTCATACTCATTCTCCAAACTATTGTTATGTATCTTTTTATTATACGTTAACATGACAATAATTTCTAGTTTTTACATATCTGTCCTGTCATTTTTATAATTTCTGTGTATTTACGCATGACACTATAAAAGTGTATACTAAGAGCATTCTTAGAATATCCTTCTTCACATATAGTGCGCCTATACAGGTTTTGTTTACTAGATAACAAGCCCCAAGATGTTATTCATAACTATAAGAATGGGAAAACATATATTACAAGCATTATAGTGGCGTTGTTATGTGAAGGTATCTATTACAAACAAAAGGAGAGTGTCCTATGAATCATGTACCTACTATATTATCCATACAAGATATGAGCTCCGTCGGCCGTTGCTCGTTAACCGTATTCATCCCTTTAGTGAGTGCCTTACGATGCCAACCCATCCCATTACCAACAGCAGTGCTTTGCAATCATTTAGAATATCCTAACTTTGAATTAGTGGACATTACTGACCATCTTGAAAGCTTCTACAACTGTTGGAACAAAAACGACATCACTTTCGATGCTATTCAAAGTGGTTTCTTGGCATCGCCAGAGCAAATTCGCCTCGTAGAAGATGCCATCGAACGATTCGGCAAAGATAAATTAGTTGTGGTAGACCCCGCTATGGCTGATGATGGAAAACTGTATTCCATCTACAACGATGAAATGGTAAAAGAAATGCGCAAGCTCATTACGAAAGCTTTCATTATCAAGCCGAACTACACAGAAGCTTGTTTCCTATTGGACATGCCTTATGATCCTACACCACAATCAGAAGAGGTCATCTACGACATGTGCCGCCGTTTGCATGCCCAAGGCCCAGAGTATGTAGTTCTCTCTAGCTTACCGTCGGAAAACTCCGCCCTCATCGCCGTCTATCGTGGCAGCACGGATACCATCACCTGGGTATCCAATCCACTAGTGCAAGTGAAAGCACACGGAACGGGGGATACTTTCACCGCTATCTTAACAGCTCTCGTATTACGTGGCTACACCCCAGAAGAGGCATCTCGCATTGCAGGCCAATTCACAACAGAGGCAGTGAAGTTCACCCACGAGGAAATCGGTTCCTTACGTGATGGCTTAGCCCTTGAACTACTATTAGATCGTTTAATTTCCATACCTGATCCACAATAAGGAGGACCTATGAACTTAAGCATTAAAGACATTATCTATATTGGATTATTATCCGCTTTATGCATTGTATTTACGATCATAAAAGTGCCGTTGCCAACAGGCGCTATGGTGCACCTTGGTTCCGCAGCCCTATTCTCTATGGCATCCGTGTTCGGCGGATTCTATGCAGGCCTAGCTGGCGCCATCGGTTCTGGTATCTTTGACCTCATCATGGGGCATTCCCAATACACGGTATTCTCCATTGTGATCAAAGGCTTAGCAGGTGTGATCGTAGGCTTGTTAACAGTCGGTTGGAGACCAGCTGTGCCAGTTCGTTCCGTATCTACCTTGCGTTTACTCTTTGCTATGATTGTCGGTGCCATTTGGACAGCGGCGGGCTACTTCGTGGCATGGTGGGTCGTACTAGACAGCTACATCGCTGCCGTAACAAGACTACCTGCCTCCTTCCTAACCAGCGGTATCGGCATCTTAGTAGCCTTGCTATTAATTCCAATCTTGCGCCGTATCCCTCGTAAATAATTTGGCATACTGTTGAAAGTATGGCATACTAGACATAATAAAAGAGAGCCAACAACGTATCGAAGGCGTTAGGCTCATCTCTAAATGCTATGAAAAAGAAATGGCCTAACGTATTGAGGTGTGCAAGACCTCATTCGTTAGGCTTTTTTATTGACTATTTACATAAGTCAATGATTTGAACTACTAATCTCAAATTAAAAGAAAAGCGCGACATATTCTGAATTGACCCTGTAATAGGATAAATTTGGAACATATCGCGCTTTTCTTATGTATATCATGAATATATATCTAAATCAGTAATTTTCTAAATCC
>CAUVRW010000065.1:0-5970 GCA_963554425.1 uncultured Veillonella sp. | reverse complement strand
AATGTATCATCTTCTATAACAATACAGACTTGATCACCTTGGAGCTCTGCATGTAGTTTCATAGAAATCTTTGCATGCCCCTCTTGTTGTGCTCTTTCTGCCACTTGATATACATATTGCCATACGCTATAGGACGGTAACATGTAGTGCCACAGGCTCTCATCTACATCCATATGCCAGCCTATGTGGCAATCTTCACGATAGTTTAAGAGAGATACTGTAGATTCGATGCGCGAACATTCCTCTTTAATACTTGTTTCAAATAGACTATCATGATGAAGTGCTAATACATGAATATAATCCAGAATCGCTGCTTCCGTTTTTTCTGCTTCTTCTACTACAGATAAGCTATCTACTACGCTAAGCAATTTACAGTTACGTACCATATCTACATAGCGCTTATACTTTTCTAGCTCACTTTGTAAGCAGCAAATCTTATCTTCTGCTTCTAATACTTCTTTTTCTAATGCTTCTATACGATTTAAATTCTTTTGTTTATTTCTATTCGATACAATTTCATGATTCGTAAGTTGATTAATAATAAACTCCACTAGTTTTGCGATAGAAAGCGCTTCATTATAGCTATACCGCTTAATATCTGCTAACTCTTCCGGATTCGTAGTTTCGATATCTTGGTTCACTAATTGTGCTCCACCAGGTACCATATTTTTACTCAACCGGACTATTGTATCTGGTACATCATCACATAGAATCTGTCCTCCAATAAATCCGCCTAAATAATGACCATCCACGATAATCGGTATAGCAATTTCTAAAAGTCCGCAAGGACAAATATAAATGCTCACCTCTTTATTAGTGGCAGCAATAATCGCACCTGATGCATCGGATAACTTACACAATAATGACGATGTAGGGTTATCTCTTATTTTCTTACAATAGTTACAAAACCGTGTTGCTTCTGTTAATACATCACCTTTATAATCTACTGTCACAAAAGCTATTCCTGTCACGTTGGCAACCGCTTCTTGGATCCCTTCCAATAAATCATGACCTATGACAGTCATAATATCCAGTCCTGATTCTTCGTTTCGATTGTCTTCCAAAGTATTTCGTGGCATTCCTTTTTATTACCTTTCCTATACAATACGTAAAATATCTCTACTTATAGTATACGACAGTAATTGCAAAAACCATGTCAAAAAGTATGATTTTTGTCATGAAATTTAATCATAGCTATTATGTATAAGAACATAGCGTTTCTACATACACACATCGTCTGCGACGGACTAAATCTTTCGCCGTTATGGCCCCTTCACCAGTGACATTGGCAATCGTGAAAGATGTAGCTCCTACGCCACAGATACCAATTCCATCTAAGGAGCATCCATTTTTCACAAAAATCGTAGTTCGGAAAGCTTTTGCTGCTTGCCGTAAACGCTCCGTATCGCGAGAATGAATGCCTGCTGTATGGTGATAACCTTGTTCTGCATCAACAGCAATTTGTAGGGCACTTTCAAAATTACTAGCTTTCACCACTGTAATCAATGGAGCTAATATTTCCTGTGTCACAAATGGATGGATTTTAACTGTTTCTACAGCAATCAAATCATAGGAACGATCCGTATGAATTCCTGCATCTTTTAAAATCTCATCTGCCGATTTACCGCCATATTGACGATTTACTTCCATATCTTCAGTCAAGAGAATTTTTGATAATTGCAACATTTCTCCCACTGAATCCACATAATACACATTGAGTCTTTCTAAGGCCGACCGAAATGCAGGTACTACAGATTCTACAATAATGACATTTTTCTCCGATGTACAGGTAATGTTATGATCGAAGGATGCGCCTTTGTGAATGCAATACGCTGCTCGATCAATATCAGCCGTTTCATCTACCACAAATGTAGGGTTCGCTGGACCTGCTGAAATAACCTTCTTACCACAGGCTAATGCGCTCCTAGCTGCATCTGACCCACCAGTAGATAAAATCAATTCTACATCAGGATGATTCATTATTTCATTAAGATATGTTAAGGAACAAGTATCTGGTGTGGTGATTAAGTTACATATGCCAAATTTATCTAAGATAATTTTATTCATCACTTTCGTAATATATTTAGATACTTCCATGGCTCTTGGATGTGGACAATGAATCACTACATTTCCTGCTGACAACAAACTAATTGTATTGTTGATCAACGTTTCACAAGGATTGGTACTTGGATGTATTGCACATACAACACCATATGGAAATGGTTCTGTTAAGACAATTCCATTTTCTCCCTGCGTTGTTCCTGTAATTAAATCTTCTGGGCCCGGCGTTTCTTCCAAAGCAAGTTTAATCTTAATGGCCTTATCTTCCGCTTTACCCATACCAGTTTCTTCACAAGCAAGCGCGGCAAATTCTAGACAATAGCTTCGTAATCCTTCACGGATAGCCTGAATCAACTGCTTCCGTTCCCGTAGGCTCAACTTTTGATAGATGTGAAATGCTTGTTTTGATGCATGCACAACCTGTGTTACTGAGGAAAATATCCCACCTTGGGTTCCCATATTTGCCTCCTTACTAAATAACAACAGAGTCTACAATACCAATGATTGCTAAATCTATGGTAGCCCCTTTTCGGTTCTCTTCCACTCGTACTGAAGACCCCGTTCCAACTAGCACATATTCACCTACACCAGCTCCTACAAAATCAGCTGCTACTTGTTCTCTATGAGCTGGCGAAAGCGATGCATCGACAGGCTGTATAATCATCAACTTATATCCTAATAGGGTATCACTTTTCTTCGTTGCTACAACATTACCAATCACTTTTGCTAAATACATGCTTACTCCTATCTCATAGGACTCAATTCATATGACGAATATGGTCTATGTATCGTATCCCTAACTCAAATATTGTTTGATAGTACCCTTGCACCATCTGTTGGTAGGGACCTGGTTCTTTTCCTGATAAAGGCTCTATGGATGTTGGCAGTACATAGATACTAGCACCTGCGGTAAAAGCTTTCTTTACCACTTCCGACAGATCCGATTGACTATAGCCTAACGCAATATGAATGACATCATTTCTTCCTATATAAGGTAATACTATGCAATCGTGTTCTGTAAAAGCGGGTTCCTCTCCATAGGGATATTGCATAAGAAAAGGATGAATTTCTTTCACTCGACGTTCCATTTCTGGATCACCGTTCTTGGGAACAATGGCATGAACTTGTGTGAAGTCACATGTAGTCAATTGATTCGCCAACGCATAATTTTCATGATGCCACTGTTCATCAAAGACAACATATAATTTTCTTACACTTTGTTCATGAGATTGTTCTGCTAAAATACGTGCCACCATGTCTTCTAGGAGCCTAGATAGGTCTCTATCTTTCATAGTGCCTCCTCTAAAGTAGTGGCATATAAGGACGATGCCTCATATGCCACGCTACATTACGCTTTAAGAGTTGGAATAATACGTTCTGTATCGATGTGAGGACGAGGGATAACGTGTAAGGATACAACTTCGCCTACTGCACGAGCTGCTACTGCACCAGCTTCAACAGCTGCTTTTACTGCACCAACATCACCACGAACCATAACTGTTACTAATCCAGAACCAATTTTTTCATAGCCTACTAAGTTTACGTTAGCAGCTTTTACCATAGCATCTGCTGCTTCAATCGCACTTACTAAACCTTTTGTTTCTACCATTCCTAATGCATCTGAAACCATAATATCCTCCTATGTTTCTATACTAACCTATTAAATGTATGGTGTTGTACTCGATGTAGGTGTGTCACCTAAAGCACCAAGCAATTTAATACCCACTTCACGAGCTGCTTTCACAGCTTGACGAACAGCACCAGAGTCTCCAGAGAATGTTAAGATTACTTCGTTAGAGAAACTTGTACCAGATTTTGGTGATGCGTACGAAACAACTTCTACATTGGCAGATTTTACTGCTGTATCCGCAAGTACTGCACCAATCGCTGCTGGGCCTGCACATACCATACCAAAAGATCTACCTAATGGAGTGTTGAATACGGCTTCTAAACAATAGCTTGCACGTGCTGTGTATTGGAATTCCAAGTGACCTGCATCATTAGCGTATACATCTCCAAAGTATTTTGGAACAGCTTCCAATGCAATTTCAACAGCTCGACGAGCATCGGATACATCATGAGCACCGATATAGATCAAGGATCCATGACCTGCGCCACCTTTAGTATCACGAGGCAACTCTACTGTAATAATTTCAGTATTCGTTGCTTTGATTGCATCATCCACAGCCATAATTTGTGGGCCTGCGCCTACACGACCGCCGATAATACCGATGGATTTGAATTTTCCTAATCCCATTGTTTCTGTTAATAACGGATCCACACTGGCAATCACAAGACCAATTGTATCGCCCATTGCAGTACCTACAAATTCAGTAACTCCGATGGATCCTGCTGTTGTGCCTTGCGGCTTTTTAATGCCAAGTTCTTCTGATACTTGACCCATCACTTTTTCTAATAATGCTGTATCCATAGTACCTCCTAACCACCAATAATACAGTTTAAACCATATGATTCTACTATTTTTTTATACGTTTCCATTTCTTCTTCTGGAATCTTTGGTGTATTTTCTAATTCATATTCACGTCCCAATAGTTCATATTTCCCCTGCCCATAATTGTGATATGGCAACAAGTGTATGTCATGAACATTAGGCATATTTTCCTTCACAAACTCCGCTATACCACGAATATCTTCTTCGCTCGCATTAAACCCAGGAATCGTAGGAACACGCACTGTTGTATTTGCGATAGACTGTATGACTTTAGCCGACTCTTTGATCCTTGCGTTATCGACACCAGTGAACTTTTTATGTTGCTCTGGATTAACACTTTTGATATCTAGTAGAACTAAGTCGATGTACGGCATAATCTCTTCTACAATCTTTGTGTCATAATACCCTTCTGTTTCTATTGCGGTATGCCATCCTTGTGCTTTACAAGCTTTAAAGATTTCTTTAGCAAACTTTGGTTGTGTCAATGCCTCTCCACCAGATAAGGTGATGCCGCCATTGGACCGAAAGTACTGTGTGGCATCTTTTTTTAGTTCTCGTACTACCTGCTCGACACTCATCAACTTACCTTTCATAGAAAGTGCACTGGTAGGACAGACCATGGTACACTCTGAACAGTTGTCACAGAGTGTACGGTCAATCCAGTATGGGTTGCTATCAGCAATGGCCTGTTTAGGGCAAACTGCCTGACAAGCTTTACAACCAATACAGAGTTGTTTTCGATACACTACTTCAGGATAATATTGTTGTGATTCTGGATTAGAACACCATTTACATCGTAATGGACAGCCCTTCAAAAATACGATTGTCCGGATTCCTGGTCCATCGTGAATGGAAAAGCGTTGAATATCAAATACAGTGCCTTGTACACTATAATCTACTGATTCCATACGAACTTATCCTTTATATTATGTACCTACATTTCATGTTCTGTACGATTAATGATATCGTCTTGTACTTCTTTAGCCAATGTTACGAAGTGAGCACTGTAACCTGCTACACGAACGATCAAGTCTTGGTTATCTTCTGGATGTTCTTGTGCATCTAACAATGTTTGTTTATCTACAACGTTGAATTGAACATGGCTACCTTTTTTATCGAAGAAGCTCTTAATGATAGATACGAAGTTTTTCAAACCTTGTTCACCACCTACCGCAGCTGGTGTGAATTTTTGGTTGTACAATGTACCATTAGATGCTTGCGCATGGTCTAATTTTGCTACGGAGTTGGAAGCCGCTGTAGGACCGTTTACGTCGTTACCTTGGCGAGGGGATACACCGTCAGCCAATGGTTCAGTTGCTAAACGTCCATCTGGTAATGCAGCTACGTCTTTACCGAACAATACGTTAGCGGATACTGGGTAGATACCAGCTTGGAATTGACCGCCACGAGGGTTCATGTATTTATCCACTTCATTACAGTAGATTTTACCGCAACGA
>CAUVRW010000064.1:0-5992 GCA_963554425.1 uncultured Veillonella sp. | reverse complement strand
CCTGCTGTGGCTTCATCATCAAAGAAAATGCGATCAAATACATTTTGTACTCCAAGTTGGATTGTCGCTTCTTTGGATACTTTGTAATTCACGGAGAGATTCGAGATAACATAACTATCTGCTGCTCCATACTGCCCTGTCACTTCGTCTAAAGATTGACGACGGCTGATATATTGTGTATCCCATAGAGCATTCCATTTAGCACTGTTATACTCAATCCCAGCATGGAAGATATGTTTTGGAATATCAAATATAGTTTCTTCATATGCTTTCGTATTGGTTTGTGAAATCACATTATGGTTGATACGTCCTGTTTGCCACGTATAATTTCCAAACACAGACCAAGCTGGCGACAATTGATGGCGAAGTTCTACTTCCAGACCACGACGGGTTTCTGAATCTACATTGCTATACATCTTGTAATCAACCTTTTTATTAGGTTTATAATATGTTACATATTTCACTTTGTCCTTTGTTCTTACATAGAACCCTGTTATCCCCAATGTAGTCTTCGTATCCCAAGATTTTTTCAATCCAACTTCAAAAGTATCTGACTTTTCTGGATTTAAATCTGGGTTCGCTTTCACAGTACCACTATAACGATAAACTTGACTTAATGGCGGTGGATTAAAGGAGTGTCCATAGGATGCATATATATTTAAAGAGTCTGTTACATAATGTTCTACACCAACTTTAGGGCTCCACTCTGTATATTTACCTTCTCCATGATGTACTGTATCATATTGTTTCTTATCTTCATTATATGTAATATGCTGACCATCAAATTTTTTGAATTTATCCACACGAAGTCCCGTATACACAGCCCAATCATCATTTGGACGATACGTATCTTGTAAGAATAACGCTATATTACGAGTAGTCCCTTTATTCACTTCATAAACCCCATCTGGATACGTCGTAGAATCATGAGAACTATGGTCTCTCCAATTGGTTAAATCTCTACGTGTTTGATCAAAACTTTCTTGTTTCCAGTTAAGACCAGCTACAACAGTATGTTTTCCTATATGTTCCCATATTTTTTGAGTATCAAAGTTAATTGTTTTTCCTGGATAGAAGGAATCATCTCCAGGTCCGTTATAGTCCGCTGTCTTAGGGTTATTCGGACTAGAAAATCCATCTTTCTTACGATCTAATATATTGAAAGAGGCCTGTATTTTATTAGCGTCATTTTTATATTGTAAACCATGAGAATGATATTCTCGTAATCCATCATACCCTAAATATCTATATGTTTTTAGTTCTACTCCCTCATTGTCATTTACTTTTACAATACTAGCAAATACAGGTTTCCCATTTTCTGTAATTGTACTCATAGGATTCTTATACACATATGTGTTATTAGTATATAAATAAGAATATGTTAGGGATTCCTTATCTCTCAATTTCACAGTTGCATAAGCAGACAAGTTTTTATTATTGAAAGCTTTATCTCCACGACTACCTAACAAATAGTCACCATCCTTTGTTTGAGGAATAGGCGTATCTGGAGTAATTGTTTTATCACCCGCTTCTAACTCGTATGCACCTCCTACGATAAAGAATCCTGGGAATCCACCTGTCCTACGTTGTTCTGCAGAAACGCCTACAGATACACGATCAGTTACGCGCGCATCAAATCCTAATTCATTATTCCATGTGCCATGGGAGCTATGTCCTATTTGTCCATGCCAATGAATATCTCGTACAGATTCTTTAGGTGCTACTTGTTTTGTTTGAATGCTAATAACACCGGCTACACCTCTACCACCATAAAGTGAGGAACTAGCACCTCGCACCAATTCAATACGATCAATCGTATGTACTGGAATCGCTTCCCAATCTACGCCATTATTAAAAGTATTATTCATTGGTACACCATTAAGCAATACTAATATATTAGTAGAACCAAAGCCACGAATTTGTAAACCACCATTCCCAACTTGACTTTTATATACACCTGGTAATAGTTGTAACGCATCTGCTACAGTATCCACCCGTTTGGCTTCAATATCTTTTTGTGTCACTACAGATACTGAGCTAGGTGTTTTAGCAATGTCTTCCATCGTCCGTGTAGCTGTTACTGTCACTGTTGGCAACATAACGCTTTCCTCTGCTGCAGAAGTATCCACTGCCTGTACCGCTTGACTCGTCATAGCAGACAAAATCATGGACAATAACGCTAATTGTGCCTTACCTATTTTTGTTTTCATACGTACTCCCCTTTTCTATACTAAAAACAAAGTATCCTATTTTATAGTATAGCACTAATTTTCATCATTGAAAGTCATCATACAATGAATATTAGTTATTATAAAAAATGAGACATTCATATAATGAATATCTAATTTTATAGACTCCTATATACGGTTAGAATTTGAATTTCATACCTACATTATACGTACGGCCACCTGTTGCTTCTCTAGCGTAATATTCACGATCGAATAGGTTTTGTACACTGAATTGCAAGGTAGCTTCTTTGGATACTCTATAATTTACGGACGCATTAGTCAAGAAGTACGCATCTTCTGACTCTGGCTCGCCACCTGCGGTATCTTTGCTGTTGCGGGAGCTTACGTATTGCATATCCCACAACACATTCCACTTGCCACTATTGTATTCCAAACCACCATGGAATAGGTGCCTTGGAATTTCAAAGTTTTGTTCTTTTCCATCACTTTGATCTGTATTGGCCAAAGCTTTACTTTCTATATATCCCATTTGCCATGTATAGTTTCCAAAGACAGACCATTTGTTAGACAACTTGTGACGAAGTTCTAATTCTACACCACGACGTGTTTCTGATCCTATATTGATATACTTTTTGTAATCCTCAGTACCATCTGTCTTTTTAAATGTAACATATTGAATTTTATCCTTTGTATTCACATAAAAGGCTGCTACGTTTAATTTTGTACTTTCATTCCAAGATTTTTTCAAACCAAGTTCAAAGGTATCGGAATGTTCTGGATCTAACTCTGGATTTGCATAAATAGGAGTTTTAGATGTTTGACCGAAGCGGTACACTTGGTACAAGGTTGGCGGTGCAAAGGAGTGACCATAGGATGCATAGACGTTGGTAGAATCATCAAGGTATCTTTCTACAGACAACTTAGGGCTTAACTCCGTGTAAGATCCATCATTATGATGTACGACATCGTAGGACTTTGTTTTCTTATTGTACTCCCCGTGGGACCCATCGTACTTTTTAAAATGATCTAAACGAAGCCCGGCATAAATAGCCCAATCATCGTTAGGGCGATACGTATCTTGTAAAAAAACTGCCATCGTGCGAGATGCCCCTGTATTCGTTTCACTCACACCGTTAGGGAATACCTTAGTATCTTTAGAGTTTTTATCACGCCAATGTTGCAAAGAAATCTTTTCTTGATCAAACCGCTCTTGTTTCCAATTCAATCCCCCTACAATTTGATGTTTTCCTTGAGTCTTCCATGCTTTTTGCACATCTAGATTGTACGCTTTGCCTGGATAGAAGGAGTGAGAACCTGGCCCTTCATAATCTCCTGAAGTTGCTTTTGTTGGCACAGAATAGCCATCTTTCTTTTTATCTAAATAGCCCAAGGAAACCTGTAATTTGTTCGCTTCATTTTTATATTGCAAACTATGAGAATGATATTCTCGCTCTGCATCATGACCTAAGAAACTATTGCCATTAAGAGATACATATTTTTTATCACTAACCTTGATATCCCCTGTAAAAACGGTCTTTCCATTTACTGTAACCGCACTAATTGGATTGTGGTAAGAGTACTTATGGTTCGCATATACATAGCGATAGGTTAGCGTTTCTTTGTCGCCTAGGTTCATCGTAATATAAGCAGACAAATTCTTATTATGCAAGGATTTATCCCCACGATTCCCTACCACATATTTACCACTTGTCAACTGTTTTAATGGCGTGTCAGGAGATACAGCTTTTACATCTTCTTTGATAGCCTTGCTTTTTTCCGTCACAAAAAATCCTGGGAATCCATTTGTGCGACGTTCTTCTGCAGATGCACCAATCGCTACCTTATCCGACACTCGAGCATCAAATCCTAGTTCGTTGTTCCAAGTACCATAAGTTCCGCCATTGACCTTACCATGCCAACGAATCCCTTGACGATTTGCCTTCGGTGCCACTTGTTTCGTTGTAATACTTAATACACCTGCTACCCCTTTGCCACCATACAAGGAGGAACTAGCACCTCTCACTAATTCAATGCGTTCAATGGAATGAACGGGAATCACTTCCCAGTCCACCTTATTATCGTAAGAATTATTCATCGGCACGCCATCAACGAGTACCGATATATTTTTAGAATTGAATCCACGGATTTGTATTTCACCTGCCGAAGCTTGACTTTTATACACTCCTGGTAATAATTGTATCGCATCTGCAACCGTATCCACCTTGCGATTTTCAATATCCTTCGCTGTCACCACAGACACCGAACTAGGCGTTTTTGAAATATCTTGCAAGGTCCTCGTAGCCGTTACCGTCACATCTGGCAAGATCACCGTTTCTTCTACCGCTTGCGCATCATGAGCATACCCTGTATAACTGCCCAACGCTACCGTAACCATAGATAATAATAGTAACCGCGTTGCATTTCGTTTAACTTGTTTCATTCGTACTTCCCTTCTTACTATAAAACAAACATTAAGTTTTCTATTAGTATACCATTCATTTTCAATATTGCAAATCATTTTGTGAAAATATCTTCATATATAACAAAAAAGCGGCCGAAGCCGCTTTTTGTAAATACGTAAAATTATTTACGTAAGCCTAATTTTTCTAAGATCGCACGGTAGCGTTCGATATCTTTACGACGAAGGTAGTCAAGCATGTTACGACGTTGACCAACTAATTTTAAAAGACCACGACGGGAATGATGATCTTTTTTGTGCTCTTTTAAATGCTCAGTTAAGTATACAATGCGGTTAGTTAAAATCGCGATTTGTACTTCTGGGGATCCAGTGTCACCTTCGTGAACAGCGAATTCTTTAATAATAGCTGCTTTAGCTTCTGTAGTTAACATGTTTCATGTCCTCCTAAAAATTACAATTCCATAGGCCAAAGTAATGGGCGGAGACTCAATTACCTCGCCTAGGTTAATACATCGGTATCTATAATACTACACTTTGTGGTAAAAGTAAAGTACTTAGCCCAACATCATGCGGTCGCTCAAGGTATTTTCGCTAGCTACTTCAAAGCGCTCTAATAAATCTTGTACGGTTAAGCTAGCCTTTTCTTCTCCACGTACATCATAGATAACTTTACCATTATCCATCATGATCAAACGATTGCCGAATCGTAAGGCATCACGCATATTATGCGTAATCATCAGAGTAGTCAAATGATGTTCTTTTACTAGTTCATCTGTGAGCTGCAATACTTTTTCTGCCGTTTTAGGATCTAAGGCTGCCGTATGTTCATCTAGCAAGAGCACTTCTGGTTTCAACATTGTGGCCATCAACAAGGTAATGGATTGACGTTGTCCACCGCTTAATAATCCCATACTGGATGACAAACGATTTTCTAAGCCCAAATCTAAACGTGCTAACTGTTGTTTAAACAATTCTCTTTCATTTTCTTTGAAAGCCCAAGACAATCCCATTTGTTTTCCACGGCGTAAAGCAAGGAGCATATTCTCCTCAATTTGCATATTCCCAGCTGTGCCTAACATAGGATCTTGGAATACACGACCAATGTATTTAGCTCGTTTGTATTCTGCCATATGTGTCACATCTACATCATTAATATGCAATGTGCCTTCATCCACGGAGAATACGCCAGCAATGGAGTTCAACAACGTACTTTTACCGGCACCATTACCACCAATAACAGTCACGAAATCACCATCTTCTAAGCGCAAATTAATGCCACGAAGAGCAATTTTTTCATTCACAGTGCCTTTATGGAAGGCTTTCACAATACCTTTTAATTCTAACATGTGTGCACCCTCCTCTTAACCACGACGAAATTTACCTT
>CAUVRW010000063.1:0-6031 GCA_963554425.1 uncultured Veillonella sp. | reverse complement strand
CATCGTTGTAGTAAAGGATCCAGAAAAAGATTTCTATTTTGATTTCAGAAAACATGACTATACACCTGAAGAGTATTCTTTATTTATGGAGAAGACAGGTATATATGATTTGTTAGAACATCATCTAGTTGCAAGTTTATTGGATTATGTAACTGGTGTAGAAGTTGGTATGGATACGAATGGACGTAAAAACAGAACTGGTCATTCCATGGAAGCTATTGTTCAACAATACCTTGAGCAAGAAGGTTATGTCATGGGAGAAACAATGTTTAAAGAAATCTATCAAAATGAAATTGAAGAACGATTTAACGTGGACTTATCCGCTATTACTAATGAAGGAACAACTCAGAAACGATTTGATTATGTAATTAAATGTGATAAAATATTATACTTAATTGAGGTAAATTTTTACGCCACAGGTGGTTCTAAGCTGAATGAAACAGCAAGATCCTATAAAATGATTACAGAAGAAACTAGGAAAATTCCAAATGTAGAATTTATGTGGTTCACAGATGGAATAGGTTGGCATAAAGCAAAAAATAATTTAAGGGAAACATTTGAGGTATTACCTAACTTATATAATATTAATGATCTTTCGAATGGTGTATTAAAAAATATTATTTAATGTAGATCGTGAATTTATTTTACTACCTGCCAGAAAGGACTCCCATGGAATCAATTCAAACTGACGCAATCTGTCTCCCTATCCCAGATATGTACTTAGCCGAGGTCCGTTTTGACAATGCTAGAGAGACCGGAACTTTCATTGTTGAGCACATGGAGCTCTATGAAGGTGATTTAGTGTATGTAACGGGGCCTATGCAGGAGAAGGTGGGGACCATCATCGATGTGACCTATCATTGCAAAGTTCGCCCTTCTAAATATGAGCGTGTAGTGGCAAAGATTGACACCGATTTATATGGTGAATTTATTCCTCTTGAGCATTTGTGGGTTACTTTTGACCGTCACTGTATGGATAAGGATACGATGCGTCTTTGGTTCTTATCGCCACTGTCTGATGGGGAATGTGTGAACTCTAGTGGGTTTATTCCATTTGCTTTGCATAATCTAGATAACTTCAAAATTTCAGACATTCGTGCGCAGCGTGGTGAAAGTTATTACGAAGAGCATCGCGTGGTCTATATTTGCTTAGACAAAGGCAAAGGGTATGCCATCGTCCAAGGATCTGAGTACTATGAGGTCACTTTCACCTATATAGATGGGAAAATTCATGACATAGTTTGCAATTGTTATTGTGAGGGCCATTGCAAGCATGAATATGCTGTATTGCTACAGTTGCAGGACGTCATCGGTCATTGGCTGCTGGATTATAATACAAATTACGGTGAAAGCGAATATATGGCAGCCATTGATAAAACGGTGGTTTGGAATATGAGTGTAAGCCGTAAATACGGAGAGATTATCAAGTTAACAGAAGAATCCTATGGAGGGTTCATTGTCTATGAAGATTAAGGAGGACCTATGCAAGAACGTAAACTTTCATCGGAGATGAAATTCGATGGTAAATTAATTAAAGTAACGTACGACATTGCCGATGTGAATGGCAAGGAAGCGTGGCGTGAGGTGGTTCATCATCCAGGGGCGAGTGCTGTGGTAGCCATTGATGAAGATAATCGCATTATTATGGAAAAACAGTTCCGCTACGCTTTGAACGATTATTTGTTGGAAATTCCAGCAGGCAAATTAGATGCTGGTGAAGATCCGTTAGTGTGCGCCAAACGTGAGTTAGAAGAAGAAACTGGTATCATAGCATCAGAGTGGATTAGCCTTGGTACGATTGCTACGTCTCCTGGATTTTGTAATGAAGTCATTCATTTATATGTGGCAAAAGGGCTTTCAAAAGGGGAAATTCATTGGGATGAAGATGAATATGTGGAAGTAGAGCGTTATACTTTCGATGAATTGTTACAACGAATTAAGGAAGAAACAATCAAAGATAGTAAAACTTTATCTGCCTTGTTATTAGCTATGCCGTATTTAAAATAGTGAAAGAATGCCTAGGAGTGTAAGTTCCTAGGCATAGATTGTATATGAACGGCGATAGAGAGGAGGTCTCTATGTTTAAACGAATTATCACGATTGTTACAGATAGTGTAGGGATTGGTCATAGTTCTGATGCGGAACGATTTGGGGACATGGGTGCCAATACATTGGGGCATATTGAAGAGGCTGTGGGCCCTTTACATCTTCCCAATTTACGGAAATTAGGGCTCGGTAAGATTTCCGATATTACGCCACAACAGGATACTGTGGTAGGTGCTTTTGGTCGTATGCATGAACAAAGTACAGGGAAAGATACTACAAGCGGTCACTGGGAGATGATGGGACACCCCGTGAAAGTTCCTTTCCCAACGTTTTATGACGGATTCCCGCAGGAGTTGATGGATACTTTTATAAAGGAAACTGGTTATGGATTCTTAGGCAATGAAGCAGCATCGGGGACGGAGATCATTGAGCGCCTAGGGGAAGAGCATATGAAAACGGGGAAACCCATTGTGTATACGTCTGCTGATTCGGTGTTTCAAATTGCCGCTCATGAAAGTGTCATCCCTTTAGAGGACCTATACAAAATGTGCCAAATTACCCGAGACCGTGTGTGTATTGGGGACTATTACGTGGGGCGTATCATTGCTCGTCCTTTTGTGGGAGAACCAGGTCATTTTGTACGCACTTCAAATCGTCATGACTATAGTCGATTACCAGAAGGGCGATTCGTATTGCAAGCTTTACAAGATGCGAAAGTACCAACCATCGGGGTAGGAAAGATTGGTGATATTTACGCTCATATTGGTTTGGATCAGTCCTATCCAACGAAATCTAATTCCCATGGTATGAATGTAGTGGCTGCTTTGTTGGGGCATAGTGCAAATGGTGTAGATAGTGTACATAATACAGATAGTCCGGATAATACACATAGTACTCATAGTACACCTGATACAGGTACTATACCTAATACTGCGGTGGATGGTAGATTTACGCATGGGTATCTAATGGTGAACCTAGTAGAGTTTGATAGCTTGTATGGTCATCGTCGTGATGTACAAGGCTATGGCCGTGAGTTAGAAATGTTTGACTATCAACTAGGGGGATTACTGGAACTATTGACCAAAGATGATTTGCTACTTATCACAGCGGACCATGGTAACGATCCGACTTGGAAGGGAACAGACCATACACGAGAGCTAGTGCCAATTTTGGCATATTCACCAGCTTTTACAGGACCTATTGAGCTAGGTGATAGACGGAGCTTTGCGGACATTGGACAAACTGTATTGGAAAACTTTGGGATTACCGAATCATTTGTGGGAGAAAGTTTCTTGCAAGCATTAAGGAAATAAAGAACAAACTTACTTTTTTGTAGAGATAGGCGTATCGTGAACCCTGTGTGTTATGGGTTTAAGTATACAGTACTATAATAAAGTTAGACATAGCAAAAGAGGCTATCAGTACTGAAGAATATTCTTCCTGACTGATAGCCTCTTTTTTGAGTACATGTACCTTCAAAATCTTACGCGCGTGTAATTTTATCAGAACGAAGGCAGCGTGTGCAAACGTTAACTCGTTTAGTTTCGCCGTCTACAATTGCTCGTACTCTTTGGATGTTTGGTTTCCAAGTTCGTTTGGAACGGATATGGGAATGAGAAACATTCATACCCGTAGTAGTGGATTTACCACATACTTCGCAAAGGTTTGCCATTTGTTTCCACCTCCAAAGTGTTTACTACTAATATAACATATGTATTTTATCATAAAAGGGCAGAGCAATGCAAGTGCATTTCTCTCTTTTAGATAAGATTATACTAGCTTATTAACTATATACTAAAATGCTAAAATCTGTCAAATTTTACAAAAAACGGCTTGCGTTTAATTTTAACAAGATGTATAATTTAAATATAATTAAATATAAGAAGGACACTTTGATACAACGCCTAACACACGTGACTCTTAAAAAAGTGTCCTTCTTTTTTGTGTCCGTTTTAGGTGGGATTCATATTAGATGATCTTTCTATGGTATAATATAAAGCATCAAGTGTCTACTACACATAGTAGCGTGTCGTAATACATAGATACACAGATAGATCCAGTGATATTAATTATGACATTGTATTAGCACGTGCTGGCAGTATGGCGGTTCTTATCTTTTGACCAGTCGCTATAAACTCGTCATCTTACATAGTTACAGGATAGCATTCGTTATGTATTAACTAGCTAATATGAATGCGTCATGTAGTGAACTTTCAGAATTGATAGAATAAAAATTGTTTCTAAAACGGCGTGGATAGAAAAGAGTACGGATAGAATATGAACGAACAATTGCAATCGATAAAGAGCGTGGGACCGCAACGAGTGAAACAATTGAATAAATTAGGAATCTATACGGTAACAGGTTTGTTGCATTATTTTCCGCGTACTTTTGAAGATAGACGGCAAGTGTATACGATCTGCGAAGCTCCTATGGGAGAAATGGTAGGTGTGACGGGACAGGTAGTACGGGTTGGTGAAAAGCGACCAAGACCACGCATGCATATTTTAACAGTTACTCTATCTGATGGAATACGTCAATTGAATTTGACATTTTTTAACCAAGCTTATAAGAAAAACTTTTATAAACCTGGTCAACATATATATGCCTATGGGAAGATAGAATATGCCTATGGTGCGTACCAAATGAATACACCTCAAGTGGAAATGATAGAGGAAGGGCAAGTCATAGAGCGTGGTATTGTACCTGTTTATGGTTTGACGGAAGGTATGAAACAATGGGGTATCAGACTGGCCATAAAAAACTGGTTTGAACATAATGGTACTTTAGAAGATGTGGTCCCTCAAGATGTGATGGGCGATAAGTTCAATATGAGTCGCTATGATGCCTTTCGAGAGATGCATTTTCCTACATCTTGGGAACGGTATCAAGAGGCACGTAAGCAATTAGCCTATGAAGAACTATGGATTATGCAAATGGGACTATTACTCCTTCGTTCTCATGAACAGGATCAAGGGGGATTTCCAATGACCGAAAATGGATCGTTGGTGGAACGAATTAGGCAAGGCTTGCCATTTACTTTGACTGGGGATCAAGAAAAAGCATTAGGAGAGATTGCTCACGATATGGAACAGCCTCGAGCTATGCAGCGGTTAGTACAAGGTGATGTTGGTTCTGGTAAAACGGTAGTAGCTGCATTGGCTCTAGCGAAAGCAGTAGAAAATGGATTTCAAGGGGCTATCATGGCGCCGACAGAAATTTTGGCCACCCAACATTTTGAAAGCTTCCAGGAACTCTTTCAAGATGCACCAATACGAATGGCATTGCTGACGGGCTCTACGAAGAAAAAGCAAGATCTCTATGATGCTTTAGAACAAGGAGATATCGATGTCTTGGTAGGTACCCATGCATTGATCCAAGACAAGGTGGTATTTCACCAATTAGGGCTGATTGTAGTAGATGAACAGCATCGATTTGGTGTAGAGCAACGGGCAAAATTGCAACGAAAAGGAGACCACCCTCATGTGCTAATTATGACTGCCACACCTATACCACGTACTATGACCCTGTCCATTTATGGAGACTTAGAAGTTTCCTTGATTAAGGAAATGCCACCAGGTCGTAAACCAGTAAAAACCTACGCTGTGGATTCGTCCTATAAAGAGCGGTTACTACATTTTTTTGAAAAAGAAATGCAAGCAGGCCGTCAGGTTTATGCAGTGTGCCCATTAGTAGAAGAGTCTGAAAAAATGGATTTACAAGCAGCAGAACAAATTTATTATGAATATAAAGAATATTTTGAGCCACACTATCGTGTAGGTTTGGTGCATGGTCGCATGCGTCCAAAGGAGAAAGAAGAAATTATGGATGCGTTCTATCGTCGAGAGATTCATTTGTTAGTATCGACTACGGTGATTGAAGTAGGCGTGAATGTGCCGAATGCGACGATTATGTGTATCCATAATGCAGAACGGTTTGGGTTATCCCAGTTACATCAATTGCGTGGTCGTGTAGGTCGTGGATCAG
>CAUVRW010000062.1:0-6061 GCA_963554425.1 uncultured Veillonella sp. | reverse complement strand
CTCACTTTTGTAATAGGAAAGACGATGCCCTCTTGCATCATGTCCCATAGACTAATGCCACAGCGGCGGAAATATTCAATTCGGCCCATTTCAAACCACCGTAAATGGTTGGTATGATGAGCAATCTCCATCATATCCGTTTCATAAAATCGGACACGTAGCGACGTAGAAATCATCGTATACTACCTTTCCTATGCAATAAGAGGCTCCAAAGAGCCCCTTTTACTCATTACTCAATTGATCCAATAGGCACGAATTTTTGTGCTTGTTCTTTATGAGAAGCCTTGATATACCGATTAGCTACTTTCATAGCAATCGCCAAGATGGCTACATCATCTACCCATCCAAGACCTGGTACACTATCTGGGATAAAATCGATAGGCAAAATTAAATAGCCCAAAGCCCCAGCAATGACAGCTTTCACAAATTTTGGTGTGTCTTTATCACGTAAACAATAATATAACATAACTGCTTTTCGTGCAAACATAATATTGCGGCCCATGCGATTCACAGTGGACATAAAGGCATCAGATGTAAAGTTTTTTCCATACTTAAGGAGTTTTAAAATATTCATAATGATGACCTCGCTGATTACCGTTTGAACTTATCTTTTGCTTGTTCTGCTAAATCAATGGCTTTCTCTTTTGTTTGTTCCGCCAATTCTACAGCTGTTTCTTTTACAACTTCTGCTTTTTCACGAATATCTTGCACCGTTTCTTGTGCTTGATCAATCGCTTTTGTTGTTAGTTCAGAAGCTTTTTCTTCTACTTGCTGTAATGTTGGCTCCACTGCTTCTTTGACTTGTTGTAATTTTGGTTCTACTACTTCTTTTACATCTTGCATCACAGCCGTCGCTTTTTCTACTACTGGTTCTACGGTAGTCTGTAAAGAGTCATTTAATGTTTGTCGCACAGTATCTGCTTTTTCATAGGCTGCTTTTGTATATACACTTGCTTTGGAAGCCGATGTACTCGCTGCGGCTCCTGTTAAAGATAATGCTTCGGTCGCTAAAATTTTAAGTAAGGATCCAACGCCTTTTGCAGCGTGACGAGCATTATCTAGTAATTCTTCATTACCACTTTTTTCTAAGGCGTCTTTCACAGTCGCTGCCAAGATAGAGACGGCTCCTACTGCAAGGTCTTTCACAGCACCCATATTAGCCAATAAATCAGCGCCTACAAAGGAACTTGCAAATCCTTTCGCACTTGCTAAATACTCGTTACCAGATACATGAACATCTTCTAAGAAGTCTACACTTTCATTGCCTAATGGTTTATCACGAAGTGGTGTATTAGCCAATGTAATCACTGTTTCTTTGTTATATTCATAAATATCTACTAACCGTTGTCGATAAGCCTCAAAATTAGGGCATGTTGGCATACCATCTTCAATCCATTTGGCAGCCATTTTACCTACGCCGTAAGTAATGGCCGCTGCCACAGGAACACGAAGAATGATACTTGGCACAATCGTACATACCAAGGCTGCCACAGCACTGCCACCAAGACCTACTAAAAATCCCGTAATACCCTCTTTAGCAGGGCATACGCCATAGACTTTAGCAATGCGGGATACCATATACACATCATTAGCTAATAAACCTGCATAATTAAACTTTGGTAATGCCGCAATGCCAGCTGCACGAGCCGCAGCCCAACGACAAATCATTTCTACTTCTTCTTGTACATTCGTTGCTTGAGCAAGTGTTTCATTATTGTATTCCAACTGTTCCATATTTGTCTCCTATACTTACCACAAAATATGTATGTGTCAATGTACTGATTACCCTTATTGTATCAAATTTCCGTATGAATTACCAACTTGTTAATCCACCATCTACAGTCCAAGCGGCTCCCGTCACGAAAGAGGCTTTCTCACTGATGAGAAAAGCAATGACTTCTCCCACTTCTTTGGGTTGTGCAATCCGTCCCAATGGATAGTGCAGTGCCATCTCTTCCTTAGCTTTTACAATATCTCCAGAAGGTTCATTAGCCAATTGTTTCGCCACTAATGATGTATCTACATCACCAGGACATACACAGTTTACGCGGACACGATGTGGCGCCATTTCTAAGGACAGTGACTTCGTAAAGCTCACCACAGCCCCTTTGGATGCTCCGTATACAGTGCACGCTACATTCCCTTGTAGACCTGCATCACTAGAGATGGTCACGATGCTACCATGAACTTGTTTCAAGTACGGCGCTGCGGCTTGGCATAAAAAGACCGTACCTTTCACATTAGTTCCAAACATTTCATCAAAGTTTTGTTCATCCACATCCTCTAACAATCGTTCTTCATAATAGCCAGCAGCCGTTACTAACGCATTCAAATTACCAAATAGACGTACTGTATCTTCTACAATACGACGACAATTCATAACCTTACTCACATCGCCTTGTACAAATCGAACTTTTGAGGAAATACGACGCAATTTAACGACCGCTTCTTGTCCATCCCATTCATTGCGGCCATTGATAACAACGCACCAACCTTGCTTTAACAGTAATTCTGCTGTAGCAAATCCAATGCCAGATGTACCACCACTGATTAACGCTACTTGATTATCACTAAACTTTTGCATAGTCACCCCTACTATATAATTCCTAGTGAAAGTAAATAGTCATAGGTCAATTTCATTAGCATCGTCAAAGACATGGTAATAAATAAAAATCGTACTAGTCCTGCGCCTTTCACCATGGCTAACTTCGATCCTGCAGTGGCACCAATAATTTGACCTACTGCCACGGCTAATCCATAGCCGTAATTGACCTGACCCATATAGATAAACACTAATAAAGACCCAAAATTACTTACCGTATTTAACACTTTAGCATTTCCCGAAGCCCCTAAAAAGTCATAGCCCATAAACAAGAAATAAAATATTAAAAACATCCCTGTACCAGGGCCAAGAAATCCATCGTATAAAGCAATGATAATGGCCATTGCTAGATAGGCAATTAATTTCCATCCTGTTTTACGCTCTACTTGTGCTATGGCACCCCAATCTTTTTTGGTAAGCACCACAATGAATACAGCTAGCAACAATACAATGATAAGTGGTTTTAAAAATGTACCTGGAACATAGACTGCTATATACGCACCAATCATGGACATAATAAGAGTAAACGGCATAATTCGTTTTACAAAGCCCCAGTCTACCAACTTATTTTTAGCAAAGTTAATCATTGCCGTCCCTGATCCAAATACGCTGGACAGTTTATTCGTCCCCAAACACATGGCCACCGGCATATTCGTCAGCATCAATGCAGGCAATGAAATCAATCCACCGCCTCCAACAATGGAGTCAATAAATCCTGCTAGGGCCCCTGCAAAAAATAATATAATACCTATGAGCAAATCGCCTTCCATGGTATGAGCCCTCCTTTCTTAACTACATCACTTTGATGTCTTCCTCTTATGCTTCAATACGCGGTAAAATTTTATTATATCCATCAGCACCATAATTCAAGCACCGTTTTACACGGCTTATGGTAGCTGTGCTAGCACCTGTGAGTTCTACGATTTGATCGTACCCTGTGCCCGCTTTCAATAGTCTCGCTACCTCCAGCCGTTGAGAAATAGATTTTAATTCTCCGATGGTACAAATATCTTCAAAAAATTCATAACATTCTTCTAATGTCTCCAAAGACAAGACTGCTCGAAACAATTGGTCGTGTATTGGATTCTTAAGTTTTTGATTCAATCTTTTACTCCTTCATAATTCTATTCGGAATGTACTTTATTTCACTACCATTATACCATAGGAAATACCATACATATATCATAAATTCTTCATTCTTATACAAAAAACAGAGGCCGTTGATAATAGTTCATCAACTAGCCTCTGTTTTATGTTTCTTTTTTGCTTTCATTCACTTAGAATGCTGGGACAATGGATCCTTTGAATTCTTCTTGAATGAATTTACGTACTGGTTCAGATTGGTAAATAGACAACAATTTTTTGTATGTTTCATTGTTTACATCATCTGTACGAACCGCTATTACATTAGCATATGGAGAGTCAATGCTTTCCACTACAACTGCATCTTTTTGTGGATTCAAACCAGCTGGGATTGCATAGTTAGTGTTCACTGCTGCTACGTCTACATCATTTAAAGAACGAGCGATTTGTGCTGCTTCCAACTCACGAATTTCTAAGTTTTTAGGGTTGCCAGTAATATCTGCTACAGAAGATTTAACACTGCCCCCATCTTTCAATGTAATTAAGCCTGCTTGTTGTAATAACAATAAAGCACGACCACCATTTGTTGGGTCATTTGGAATCGCTACAGTCGCACCATTAGGTACGTCTTTCAAATCTTTGTATTTATTGGAGTAAATGCCCATTGGCAACAAGATTGTTTTACCGATAGATTGAATTTTTAACCCTTTATCTTTTACCATATTATCCAAGAATGGTTGGTGTTGGTAAGAGTTTACATTCAACTCTTTTTGATCTAGGGCAATGTTTGGTTGAATGTAATCGCTGAATTCAACGACTTCAATGTTCAACCCTTGTTTGGCTGCCTCTTGTTTTACAAACTCCATCACTTTTGCATGCGGACCTGCTGTAACACCTACTTTAATAGGCGCATCTGCTGCTGGTTTTGCTTCTTCTTTTCCGCATCCTGCTAATAATAGCACTAAAGATGCAATGGCTAATAAGCCAACTAAAATTTTCTTCATGACTATCTCCTTTATTTTTTATTTACTTTGCGGGATAAGTAGTCCCCTAAACTTTGGATAACTTGTACTAATACAATTAAAATGATGATGGTTGCTAACATAACATCACCTTGGAATCGTTGATATCCATAACGGATAGCAATATCACCAAGACCACCACCACCGATAGCACCTGCCATCGCTGAATAACTGATTAAGTTAACGATGAGTACAGTAATATTGTCAATTAATGTAGGCAATGCTTCAGGCAACAACACTTTCCAAATAATTTGTAATGGTGTAGCCCCCATGGACTGCGCTGCCTCGATAACACCGCCATTCACTTCTTTGATGGCTGTTTCTACTAAACGAGCCAAGAATGGGATGGCTGCTAAGGTCAAAGGCACACAGGCTGCAGTAGTCCCGATAGATGTACCTGCCACTAACCGTGTAAATGGAATGATGGCTACCATCAAAATGATGAAAGGAATAGACCGTGTGGCATTCACAATAGCCCCTAACACTTTGTTAAGTCCTTCATTTTGCATGATATGACCACGACTGGTGATGACCAAGATAACACCCAAAGGAACACCGATTAGAACGGCTACCACAGTGGAAATCACTGTCATTTGTACTGTTTCCAAGAAACCTTGTATCAATAAATTAATGATTTGCTGTGACATAACCGATCACCTCGCTTCCAATTGGTAAATTATGTAAGTAGTTGATGGCAGCTTCTGATTTAGCACGCTCGCCTTTTAATTCTACAATCAAATGACCAAAGCTCATGTCTTGAATGTAATCTACACCACCAAATAAGATGCTCACATCTGTATCGAATTTACGAATGATGCTTGCCACTACAGGTTCATCTGTCACATTGCCTTTGAAAGTCAACCGTACAATCGGATTGGCTCCTTCAACCCAACTTTCATTTAATGTTAAATGAGCTAATGCATCTTCTGGTAAATCATGGCTGATAATAGCAGATACGAACTCTTTTGTCGTTGCTTCTTTTGGTTCTGTGAACACATCTACAACAGGACCTTCTTCAATGATCGTACCACCTTCGATAACGGCTACACGATCACAAATCTCCTTGATGACATTCATTTCATGAGTGATTAACACAATCGTTAAATTCAATCGACGGTTGATATCTTTCAACAATGCCAAAATAGATTTAGTCGTTTGCGGGTCAAGTGCAGATGTAGCTTCATCACATAACAACACTTTCGGATTGCTAGCTAAGGCACGAGCAATACCAACACGTTGTTTCTGACCACCAGACAATTGCGATGGATAATTGTCTAATCGATCCGACAATTTTACAATATCTAGAATTGGTAAAATACGTTCTCTAATTTCATCTTTTGACAATCCTTGTAAT
>CAUVRW010000061.1:0-6101 GCA_963554425.1 uncultured Veillonella sp. | reverse complement strand
TAAATCTAGTAATCCTTTTACAAGGTCAGCGCGAGAGGTCATGAAAGCTTGTACACTAGCTGGATCGCTAGTATCTAAAATCGTACCATCCACTAATACAACACGTACAGATTTTACTGTTTGATAGGAGTTTTCTACAGTACCACAGCACATACCTGAGGAGTTATTATTGAAAATCCCCCCTACTAAAGCACTAGCAATAGTAGCTGGATCTGGGCCAATTTTGCGGCCATAAGGAGCTAACTTTTCGTTCGCATCTGCCCCAATAACGCCACAATCACAACGTAATGCTTTGCCTCCGTCTAATACTTCCATTCGTTTAAAGCCATCATTAGCAACCACTAATACATGTTCACTAGAAGCTTGACCAGATAAAGATGTGCCTGCAGCTCTAAAAGTAACTGGTGTTCCATATTGATTCGCCAATTCCAAAATACGAATGACTTCAGCTTCATGATTAGCTTTCACCACTACTTGTGGTACATACGAATAACAAGAAGCATCTACACCATAAGCATAACGGTGTAAAAAATCTGTAAATACTCGATCAGGGCATACGGCCTGTGCTTCCGTAGAAAAAGAAGCAAAATCGTAACGTAACGGTGCTTTCATAATAGGACCTCCTAGTATTACCTTATGTAGTATCATTTACAAATTTGAACAACTCGTTCAAAAGGGCATAGCTCTCTATGTCTTATCTATAGCTTACCATAGTAGTAGAGTTTAGTAAATTCTATAATTAATTTTTATAATTAGTACTATTACAAAAAAGTATAACAAATTTACAAAATTAAAATTATCTTATATAATAGACTATGAATGAAAGTAGGTGAAAACATGCACGTTTTAGGTGAGCACGTCTTAATTGATTTATATTCTTGTATTGATGAAAAAATAGAATCTCCTGCTGTCTTACAAGATGCTATCGTAAATGCCTTAGCAATTACCCATCAATGTGTTGAGGAAATTGATTGCCAAATTTTAGAAGATGAAATCTTCTTGGTAGCTGTATCTCATCATTGCCATGTAATTCTTCATGCGTATCCACAATTAGGCTATGTAGCAGCAGATGTATATACATTTGAAAAATCTGTAGAACCTAAGGTAATCATGAAAGAATTACAACGATCTGTAGGTTCTGAAAAAGTAAAAGCCACAAGCATTCGCCGTGGTGACTTCGGTAATGAAAGAGACATGAAACCTCGTAAACAGTCTTCTCTGACTGCTATGGGTAGAGTCACACGTACTCGTACACGATTAACAACAACTGGCAAAAATATTACTTCTAAAGGCGTCAAAGCTATCAAAAAAGTAATCGGCAACACTAAATAAACATCGAACATACTAACGGCTAAGTCCTAATGGGAACTAGCCGTTCTTTTGTTCGATATTATACTAAACACACATAAAAGGCTGAACCTAGGAATATATCCTCAAGTTCAGCCTTATTATATACATATGTAGTCTATTCAATTATAGTTGCAACGATAATTGTCTACCGCTTGGTTCATATGCCGTAATCGTTACGCCCGCAGTTTGAAACAATCGTTTAGACGCTTGTACTTCTCGTGTATCTTTGTAATCATCACGCCAATAAATGACTTCTTTAATGCCACTTTGAATAATGGCTTTAGCACATTCATTACAAGGGAATAAAGTGACATAGATTTTACTTCCCTCTAAAGAACCACCACGATAATTTAATATGGCATTCAATTCACTATGAACGATATAAAAGTATTTATTGTCTTCTTCTCGATTGCGATTCCAAGAGAAATCATCATCATCACAACCTAAGGGCATACCATTGTATCCGATAGATAAAATTTTATTATCATCACTTACAATGCAAGCTCCTACTTGGGTATTAGGATCTTTAGAGCGTTGCCCTGCTAACATGGCAACACCCATAAAGTATTCATCCCAGCTAATATAGTCCTTACGTTTTTCCATAGGAACCTCGTTTTATTTGACTACAATATTAATTAACTTTTTAGGTACTACAATCACTTTCACGACAGTTTTACCTTCTGTAAACTCTTGTACACGTGGTAATGCTTTTGCAGCGACTTCTAGTTCTTCTTTAGATAAAGAAACGGATACTGTTAATTTATCACGTACTTTACCATTTACTTGCACTGCCACTTCTACCTCATCTACAACGAGAGCAGATTCTTCATAAGTCGGCCAAGATGCAGCGTGTACAGAACCTTCAAATCCGCATTCATGCCAGATTTCTTCTGTAATATGTGGTACAAATGGAGCTAACAACAATGTTAATTTTTCAACTAATTCTTTTGCTAACTCACTTTGTACTGTGTCATGACTATCTTTAAATTGGTACATAGCATTTACCAATTCCATAACTGTACTGATGGCAGTGTTAAAATTGAATTTACCATCTAAATCTTCTGTTACTTTTTTGATGGCCCGATGTAATTCACGGCGTAATGCTGTTTCATCTTTAGATAAGCTATCATGATGTCCAGACGCACCTAATTGTTGGTATGTATCGATAATACGCCATACACGACCTAAGAAACGATAGGAACCTTCGACCCCTTGGTCGCTCCAATCCAAATCACGATCTACTGGTGCTGCGAATAAGATGAATAAACGAGCTGTATCTGCACCGTATTTGGCAATGATTTCTTCTGGAGATACTACATTGCCTTTAGATTTAGACATTTTAGAACCTTCTTTTAACACCATACCTTGTGTTAACAAAGCTTTGAAAGGTTCATTTACTTCTACTAATCCAATATCATGTAATACTTTGACAAAGAAACGAGCATATAATAAATGCAAAATCGCATGTTCAATACCACCAATATATTGGTCTACATTCATCCAGTATTTCGCGATTTCTTTGTTGAACACTTCTTTGTCATTGCGAGCGTCAGTGTAGCGTAAGAAATACCAAGAAGAATCAATAAATGTATCCATCGTATCGATTTCACGGCGAGCAGGACCCCCACAGCATGGGCAGGTAGTGTTCAAGAAACTTTCCGACGTTGCCAATGGAGAAATAGCACCACCATCAAAGGATACATCTTCTGGAAGTTTTACAGGCAATTGATCTTCTGGTACTAGTTGTTCTCCACATTTTTCACAGTACACAACTGGAATTGGACATCCCCAGTAACGTTGACGAGAAATCAACCAGTCACGTAGACGGAAGTTTACCGTCTTACGACCAGTGCCTTGTTCTGTAAAGTAATCTCCCAATGCTTGACGTGTTTCTTCTGATGTTTTGCCGCTGAAGTCACCAGAGTTCACCAATACACCATCTTCTGTAAAGGCTTCGTCTAATGTTTGGAAATCTAAATCTTGGGCATTATTTTGAATCACCCAATTCACAGGTAAGCTATATTTTTTCGCAAATGCATAGTCTCTTTCATCGTGAGCCGGTACGCCCATAACAGCGCCTGTACCATAATCTGCAAGTACATAGTTAGCAATCCAAATTGGCACTTCTTTGCCCGTAATAGGATGTGTTGCATAAGAACCTGTGAACATACCTACTTTTTCTGCTTCCGTAGAAGTACGTTCAATATCACTTTGGTTGCGCAATGTTTCGATGAAAGCTTCTAATTCTGCTTTATTAGCAGCATCTTGAATCAATTCTTTTACATATGGATGCTCAGGTGCCAATACCACATAAGACACACCAAATAAAGTATCCACACGTGTTGTATACACTTCAAAGGATTTATCAATTTTAGGCACATGGAATGCAAATTGTGTACCTTCACTGCGACCGATCCAGTTGCGTTGCATTGCTTTTACACGATCTGGCCATTGATCTAATGTATCTAAATCTTCTAGCAAGCGATCAGCATAATCAGTGATTTTTAAGAACCATTGTTTCAAGTCCTTTTTCACCACATCATTATCACATCGCCAACATTTTCCATCAATAACTTGTTCATTCGCCAATACTGTATGGTCGTGTTCACACCAGTTTACTTTCGCTTCTTTTTTATAAGCTAAGCCTTGTTTATAGAATTGTTGGAATAACCATTGTGTCCAGCGATAGTAATCTTCTTTACAAGTCGCAACTTCACGGCCCCAATCATAGGATAAGCCCAACTCTTTTTGTTGACGTGTCATATTGGCAATATTATCCAATGTCCAATCTTTTGGAGACACACCATGTTTAATGGCTGCATTTTCCGCAGGCATACCGAAGGCATCCCATCCCATTGGATGTAATACGTTAAATCCACGCATTTTTTTGAAACGCGCCACTACATCACCGATAGAATAGTTACGCACATGCCCCATATGTAAGTTACCAGATGGGTATGGGAACATTTCTAATACATAATATTTTTCTTTACTTGGGTCATATTCTGTTTTAAATACCCCAGACTCTTCCCAATATGTTTGCCATTTCTTTTCAATATCTTGCGCCACGTATTTTTCGTACATGCTATGCCTCCTCATTTGTATGTGTTAATACATTTAAGTATACTCCAAACTTTAGTCTTTAGGCAAAGACTTTTTTTCTTTCGTAACCTTTACGATGCCTGTTTCATCAGACTGTTTATGTGGTTTCTTAAATTTTAACACCACTTCTTTACCATCTTTAGAAATTTTTGTCACTTCTGAAGTATCTATATGTTTAGACTTTTTCTTCTTATCTTTCTTTTTTTCTTGTTTTTTTACTTCTTTTTTATGATCTTTTTTATCTGAATCCGCTTTCCCTTTTTCAGTGCTATTTGTAGTAGCACTATCTAGAGCAAAACTCAACACTGGCCATACATCGGAAGCTTCAAAACCTTTACGCCAAGCCGCTACTCCTGCAAGTTGGAATTCTTTTACAAGGCCCACTTTATAGCTTAAAGACTGCGGATCTTCAAACCAGATTTTTGTGAGTGTTCCCTCATATGGTTTCTTTTCATCATAGATACCATAGACGCCATTTTTATTCGTTAATGTTAAATAATTACCTTTTAAACGATCATCCCAACGCAACACATCTCTGTATTCACGTTCTAAATCTAAAGCCTTGGTCATAGCAAGGGTTTTACTTTTTGCTTTTCCTTCCCAAGAACCTTTCACTGGTACAGACCATTCACGCATATAAAATGGAATACCCAGTACGAGTTTTGATGCTGGCACTTCTGAAAGCATTTGCTCTGTATGCTTTCTCACCCATGGATAAGAGGCGACTGGTCCCGCTGTAACACTGGATGCCCACGTTTCATCGTATGCCATAAGCACCACATAATCCACTGCATCAGCATAGGCCTTACGGTCATACACTAAGGACCAGTTTTCACTATTGGAATATCCCGTTACATCAATAGAGCTATGGATATTATACGTTCGTAATCCTTTCGCTAAAAAATCTACAAACTTAGTTAGCTGTGCTTTATCTTTGTAATGAACATTTTCAAAATCAAAATTATATCCATCATAACCATACTCTGTAGCATAATTAATAAGACCTTGTTTGTATCGTTCCCACATCGATTCACTCGCAAGGATTTTACTAGTCATGTCTGGATCGAATTGGTTGGTGATTAAAGGCCACACACGATAGCCCTTTTCCTTATAATGATTCACATAGTCATAAGATAGTTTAGGACTTGCTTTTAGACCAGTCGTAGTCAATTCAAACCAACTTGGAGATATGATTGACGTGCCATTCTGCACATACTTTGTATCATAGGCCGTTTCTGATACGATGGGATCAAATACCATAGTAATCGGCAATGTAACTTCTTGTTTCTCTGGTACATGTAACATAGGACCTACGTATTGTGTAGGTGCTACTGCTGTTGTTGTATTGGAAAGTGCTGGAAAAGGAATATGGATTGTTGCCTCTGCCACTTGATAGGAAGCAAACAAACTCAAGGTTGATATTCCTAGCACCATATGTTTCATAAATTGTAAGTGTTTCATAAGCGCTCCTTTAATCTTTATATTATACCACATTCAGTCTATATATTGGGAACACTATACTATTTCTCTAAAATTTATGGTACACTACAAAGGTAGGAATATTACAAGTATATTACACAAACATATTTAGGAGGTACTATGTATCAGTATTTGTTTTTTATCGGAGGCTTTCCTATAAGAGCCTACGG
>CAUVRW010000060.1:0-6117 GCA_963554425.1 uncultured Veillonella sp. | reverse complement strand
TTCGATTCATATATCAATGCACCATGTGGTCTAAATGTATATTCAAGTGAGGAGGAATTAGCATGATGGATGCAGTCTTGTTAGCTCGTTTTCAATTTGCGTTGACTACGATCTATCATTGGCTCTTCGTACCGTTCACGCTAGGAATGACAGTATTGGTAGCAATACTTGAAATTACCTATGCGCGCACAAAAAACGAAGTGTACAAAAAAATGGCAAAGTTTTGGGGTAAATTATTTCTAATTAACTTTGCAATGGGTGTTGTAACAGGTATCGTTCAAGAGTTCCATTTTGGAATGAACTGGGCAGAATACTCTCGTTTCATGGGAGATATCTTCGGTGCTCCTTTGGCGTTAGAAGCCTTAACAGCATTCTTCTTAGAGTCCACCTTTATGGGGGCTTGGATTTTCGGCTGGGATAAATTATCTGCGAAAGCCCATGCATTTGTAGCGGTGTTAGTAGCGATTGGTAGTAACTTATCCGCATTTTGGATTTTAGTAGCGAACTCATTTATGCAACATCCAGTAGGGTATGCACTTCGTAATGGCCGTGCAGAAATGGATTCTTTTGCAGCCATCTTACAAAATGGGTATTTACCAGGTCAATATTTACACATCTTTACCGATGGCATCTTAACAGCAGGTGTGATTATTGCTTCTGTCAGTGCATGGCATTTATTGAAAAATAATCATGTAGAATTTTACTCTAAATCTATTAAATTTGGTTTAGGTGCCGCTGTGATTGGTGGTTTATTAGTAGGTGGTGCCGGTCACTTCCAAGGTCAAACCGTGGCAAAATTACAACCTATGAAAGTAGCTGCCTTTGAAGCATTGTGGGAAACTCATGATCCAGCTCCATTTGCTATTGTAGCTGGCATTGATCAAGATGGTAAAAAGAATAACTTTGAAATCGGTGTGCCAGGAGCATTGTCCTTCGTAGTTCATGACTCTTTCAAAGGGGAAGTGAAAGGTATTAATGATCTTCAAAAAGAAGCAGAACTAAAACATGGTGCTGGTGATTATGTACCACATGTAACATCTATGTTCTGGTCCTTCCGTGTGATGATTTTAGCGGGCATCATTATGCTTGTCACATCTATTGTAGGTTACTACTTGCATATGAAAGGCAAATTGCTTAGCAATAGAGTAGCTCTAAAAAGCATCTATCATTTACTAGCCCTTCCATTCATTGCTAACTCCACTGGTTGGTATGTGGCTGAAGCAGGTCGTCAACCATGGCTTGTATACGGTTTACAAAAAACAGCTGATGGAGCATCCAAAGTAGTAACGGCGCCGGAAATCTGGACAACAATCATCGGGTTTACTGCTGTATACGTAGTGATGGCGATTGCTGCGATTTACCTAGCAGTAAAACATATTCAAGCGGGACCAGCTGGTAACCCAGCTCATGATGTGGTTGAACAAGAGGAGGCTACATTATGGAAATAATTACAAATAACTTAGAATTAATTTGGTTCATCTTAGTAGGTGTACTATTTACAGGATTCTTCATCTTAGAAGGTCTTGATTACGGTGTAGGCATGTGGCTTCCATTCTTGGGTAGAACAGACCGTGAACGCCGTCAATTAATCAATACGATCGGACCTGTATGGGACGGTAACCAAGTATGGATGCTGACTGCTGGTGGTGCGATGTTCGCATCTTTCCCACAAGTATACGCTACACTATTTAGTGGTTTTTACTTGGCATTATTCTTGATGTTAGCAGCTTTGATTGCTCGTGGTGTGTCCTTCGACTTCCGCAGTAAAGATAAAAGCCCAACATGGCGTGCTGCTTTCGACTGGTGTATTTTCTTTGGCTCTGCTATTCCAGCTCTTCTATGGGGTGTGACAGTAGGTAACCTAATTCAAGGTACGCCAATCGATAAACACATGAACTATGTAGGTGGTTTCCTAGATTTATTGAGCGTATACACAATCCTTTGTGGCATTGCATTTGTATGCGTATTCTTGTACCATGGTGCATTATATGCTTCCTTGAAAACAGTAGGGGAAATCTCCGAACGAGCTCGTGCAGCAGCCCTAGTAGAAGGTGTGATTACAGCAGTTGGTGCGTTGGTATTGGTAGGGGCTACCTATGTGTACACTGACTTGTTCAACAGCACATTGGCTACAGTAGCCTTTGCATTAGCCATTGTAAGCTTCTTAGTATCTTGGGGCTTCACACGTACGCGCCAAACTGGTAAAGGGTTCGTGTTCAGTGCATTGACAATTCTATTTGTTACACTAGCTTACTTTGCAGGATTATTCCCTCGCATTATGGTATCTAGCATTGATCCAGCGTACAGCTTAACAATCATGAATGCAGCATCTTCTACATACACATTAACATTGATGACAATCGTAGCATGCATCTTCGTACCTATCGTATTAGTGTACCAAGCATGGGCATACTACTATTTCCGTCATCGTGTATCACAAGATGACTTACACTATTAATTTATAGTAATTTTGAAAGGGGCGTGGTTTCACGTCCCTTTTGTTGTATAGACTAGGAATCCATATACAACGATTCTGAAAGGAGGTCTTATGTTTCATTCCTTTGCGTGGCAATTGGTCAAGTTGCATCCTCGTTCCTATGGAGGGCTGCTGTTGCTGACCTTAGTTGGTACAGCAGCGACTTTAGGACAAGCTTATGCCTTTGCTCTTATCATTAATAGCTTAGTGGTACAAGGTGAAAGCCTATCCTATGGCACGATGACTGTATTAGGCGCCATGATTCTTATGCGTATGGCATGTTCTCATGGAGAACAGTGGTTGCGAGACCATATTGCTAGCACCGTTCATGAGGACCTACGGAATCGAATCTTGCATCATATGATCGCCCAAGGTGTTCGTCAATCTGACAGTGCTGGATCTGTCACCCATATTTTGACAGATGGATTAGACCATGTAGATGCCTATATGAGCCAATACATCCCACAAGCTCTCTATGCGGTGTTGATTCCTCTTATGATATCCATAGCTATCATCGATTCTATATCTTGGATTGGATGGATTTTATTGGTTACCTATCCTTTGATTCCTTTCTTTATGATTCTCATCGGTAAAAAAGCGGACAAATTAAACAAACAACAATGGGAACGAATGCAATTCTTAGGTGGCCATTTTCTTGATGTATTACAAGGTTTGACGACACTGAAAGTATTTGGCAGAGCCAAAGAACAGGTCCATGTTATCGGTCGCTTATCTGGCGAGTTTCGTGATGCTACATTAAAAGTATTACGAATCGCTTTTTTGTCTGCCTTGGTATTAGAATTAATCGGTACTATTAGTACTGCTATGATTGCGGTCTACTTAGGGGTATCCTTAGTCTATGGTGAAGTAGAGTTTTTGCCGGCTTTCTTTATTTTGCTATTAGCACCAGATTTCTATGCACCTCTACGACAACTAGGTGCTGCTTTCCATACAGGTTTGTCTGGTAAGGTAAGTTTGACAGCAGTACAAGAGTATCTCACATCTGGTATAGAAGTAGTTCGTACAGGTCAAGAAATACTTGAGGAACCGATTCAAACCATTGAGTTCTGTGATGTGGCGTACCAATATGAAGAAGAGCAGGTGGGTTTAGAGACTTTCACAGGCGTACTGAAACGTGGGCGTTCCTATATGCTAGTTGGTGAAAGCGGAGCGGGCAAAACTACTATATCCAATGTGCTCATGCAATTATTGACGCCTACTAAGGGACAAGTCACAGTGAATGGTTGTGATTTACAAAGCTTAGATAGTCAGTGGTACTATAAGCAAATTGCCTATCTCAGTCAAACGCCGTATATTATGAGTGGCACCTTACGGGAGAACTTACAATTTGGGTTAGAGGTAACTGACGAAACGTTGTGGCAAGTATTACAACAAGTGCAATTGGCTGATTTTGTGGACACATTGCCATTAGGTTTAGATACAGTAATTGGAGAAGGTGGCTACGGATTGTCTGGCGGACAACGTCAACGATTAGCCTTAGGACGAATCTTGTTACGACCAGCACAAATCTTAATCCTTGACGAAGTGACGGCTCATTTAGATGTGGAAACGGAAAGCCTAATCATGCAGGTGTTGCGTGAGTGTGGAAAAGATAAAATCGTTCTGTATGTGGGCCATCGAGTGCAAACCATGAAGTATGTGGATACTTTATTTGTGATGCAAGCAGGAAGGCTAGTCGAATCGGGTAGTTATGCGGACTTAATAACACAAAATGGATATTTTGCATCCTTAGTGAATACCTATAGTAATCCAGTGATGCGGAAACTAACGGTGAAGAGCGACGATTTTATATGTGTAGAACAAGTCTCAGAAACAATGTATAGTGAGAATGCTGGCATCCGTGATAAAAGTGTTCCATTTGACGTAGTAGCTCTACATGACTCAGATGGATTACATAGTAAGAAATCTATTGCGATAGTTGATGCACAGGTGGTACAAGAGGGAATTGCTAGTACCTACCAAATGAAGTATGGCAATGAGGCTCATAGAGTTATGAAATCGAGTACTCCAAAAGGTGAGGCACTACGAGGTGAAGCGACAGGTTCCGTGAGACAACAGGATATACGCCGTGGGCTAGTATCGTTATGGAACTTGCTATCTCAATATAGAGTATTGTTAGTGGGTAGTGTTATATTTGCCATGGGCACGGTGCTCATGAATATTGGGCTGCTGACTACGTCCACATGGCTCATAACGAAAGCTTCTGAGCATCCTATATTAGTAGTTCTTAGTTTGGCTATTGTAGGAGTACGTTTCTTTGGGATTGGCCGTGCCATCTGTCGCTATGGGGAACGATATGTGTCGCATTCAATGGCTTTTCAAGGCTTGTATGAATTACGTATTGCTTTCTTTAAGCGGTTAGAACCGTTGGTGCCGCGCATCTTTCAATCGATGAAAATGGGTGACCTATTAGGTCGCATTATGGCAGATATCGAAACATTACAGTTCTTTTATTTGCGCACCTTAGTCCCTAGTCTTTCGTTCATCGGTGTGACGGTATTAGGATGTTTGATGGGATACCAATTGCATCCTATAGTTGCGATAGTGATTGCACTATACAGTATCACTGTAGGTGTGGTATTGCCAATTATCATTACTTATGCCTTACGACAAGTTCCACCTATGAGGCTACACACAAGAGGACGGATGAAAGAGGAATTAATTGAATCGATTCATGGTGTAGTGGATATCATTATGAGCCATCAAGAAACAAGATTTGTACAGTCTATGAAAGCATCTTTTAGTGCTTATGATCGTTGGCAAAGTCTATGGAATCGTGGTGTTCGCTGGAACCAGACTATCCTACTAGGGCTAGCTCAATCAGCATTACTAGTGGGAGTGGTCGTTGGAGTGTGGGTCATCGATGAAACTGCCTATGGACCACTATGGGTGGCTGTTATCGCTATTGGATTACAGGCCTACTTTGAAGTATTGCAACCTATGACAGAAGCCTCCTTGCATGGATATGAAAGTGCTTTAGCCATGGACCGATTAGAAGGTCTAGCAGGTCAAGAAAGCCAACAGATACAATCAGTAGATCATGTAAGTAATGATAGTAGTAGAGGCTTGAGCGAATACGTTGATAATGACAGTTCGCACGATGTATCCCCTATGATTCGTGTACAATCACTATCCTTTGCCTACGATGTTCTACCTATTTATGATGGGTTAGACTTGTCGATTCAAAAAGGTGAGAAAGTAGCGATTGTAGGGCCTAGTGGGTCTGGCAAAAGTACCTTATTTGCACTGTTACAAGGATGGTATACATATAGTGGTACTATCTCTATTGATGGAATCGATGCAAAGATGCTTTCAGAGGAACAATTGCAATCCTATATGGCATATGCAACCCAAGATATCTATGTATTTCATGCTACCATAGGCGATAATATTAGATTGGCTAAACCGAGTGCAACGGATGAGGACATTTGGCAAGCATTAGAAGCGGTGCAACTGGCAGACTGGGTACGCAGTTTACCGAAAGGATTGCGTACTATGGTCGGTCAAGGGGGAATGGGACTCAGCGGTGGACAACGGCAACGTCTTGGTATGGCGCGGTTGTATCTACGTGATGCAGAGATTTTGCTCTTGGATGAGCCACTAGAAGGATTAGATCAAGT
>CAUVRW010000059.1:0-6118 GCA_963554425.1 uncultured Veillonella sp. | reverse complement strand
TATTGTATGAGACGGCGTGTGTATTATATAATAAACTTAATGTACAGGGACCGTTTCGCTTGTTAGGAATTACGGTCAGTGGCTTTCACCAACAGGTGGAACAAGAGTCGCTTTTTCAGAGTGAAGAAACAGAGCCAGATCGGTTAGCACAAGTACTGGATACCTTGGAAGAACGGTTTGGAGAAGATATTGTCACCACGGGAGCCCTGTGGAAACGAAAGTTGAAGGATGACACGACATCGTCTTAGGAGGATAGTATGCAACAATATATATTGGAACAGGAACAGATTGAAGAATTGTTACAAGGATTGCAGACAGCCTATGGTCATTGCAAGGAAGTGCAACAGCAATATGTGGCGAATTTAGAGACGCAACATATGGAATCACCTGAAATGGCTATGGAAGTGGTAGAAGATTTAGAAAACTTTGCTCATATGTTGGCGCTACTAGGAAAACAATGGGAAGAATTGCGTAGTCTCCAAAGTATGGTAACAGAGCACTATCTGTATGATATGATATCCTCCTTAGAAGAGACAACAGCAGTAGAACCTGTGGCTGAGGAAGGTGTGGAAGGCTATGATGTAGGGGTTGCTTTAGGGATAGACTTTGTGATGGCTGACCGCTGGAAAGGGGAAGAGGCTGTCGAAGAAGTTGTGGAAACCGTTGAACTAAAGCCAGTGTCGAGTTCGTTTATGGATTTATTTAGTAGTGCTAGTGAAACGAAGCGTATCCATGAGTATGACTATGATGACTGGGAGTTGGCAGATGAGGATCGTGCGGATGTTAGTCAAGAAGAGGCTGCCATAGACTTAACAAAACAAACTAGTACAGAGTCTCACTTGTATGATACCTTCGAGACGGTAAAACCTAAAAAAGAACATAAAAAACGTTGTAAACATTGCACGGAAAATTCTCCTATTCCAGAAGAACGAGAAAAATGTTGTATTGTGAAACAAGAAAAAAAGAAAAAGAAGGAAAAAAGCAAAGATAAGTCGAAACATAAAAAAGAGAGCCCTTCTGTAGACAAGTGGGCGAAAAAGCTATCTAAATGGGAACGCTATGCAGAAGAACATGGTGATGCATGGACAGAAAAAGTCTTACAAAAAGTAGCCAAAAAAGCAGAGAAAAAGGCAGAGAAAAAGGCGGAAAAGCGAGGGATGAAAGCGATCTTTAAGAAGCATAAGTTAGACCGGTTTGCGAAACTAACTAAGGAGGACTAAGATATGGATGTAGTCAGTATATTAGGGTTTATCTTGTTAGGCGTTGCTGTGGCTGCACTAGGAACCATCATTGGTGCTGGCGGGGGTATTATCTTTGTGCCTGTATTTTTATATTTCTTTCCAGAGTGGACACCAGCCATGGTGGTAGGTACTTCGTTGTTTACAGTAACTTGTAATGCTATTTCTGGAACCATTGCCTATGTGAAACAGAAAAAAATACTCTACAGCGCAGCGATTTTATTTAGCATTGCTACCTTCCCTGGGTCCATCATTGGCGCTCATGTGGCGGAATACTTTGATGGTAGTGGGTTCCGATTCTGGTTTGGTTCTTTCTTGCTCATCATGTCTGGGTTTATTGGCTACAAAAACATGCGAAAAGGAGAGCGTAAAGAAGAATCCTTGCAGTTAGAAGAATTGACCTATAATAAAACAGTTGGTGTATTGGTGAGTGTTGTGGTAGGCTTCTTATCCAGTTTATTTGGCATCGGTGGTGGATTGATTCACGTGCCAGCCTTAATTTATATGATGGGATTCCCTACGCATATGGCAACGGCTACGAGTCATTTTATCCTAGCTACCTCCACATCGGTAGGGACATTAACGCACTTCTTGAACGGACATATTCATTTTGAAGTGGCCATCCCTTGCGGTATTGGTGCCTTACTAGGTGGGCAACTAGGTGCCTATATTGCTAAACGATTACGAGCAAAAACAATCCTGATTGGTTTATCTATTGGGGTAGGCATCTTAGCGTTGCGATTGATTTACACATCTCACGTATTGTTCTAAGGAACAAGGAATAGATTAATTAAAGAGGATACTATGGGAAAAGGAAAGAAAAAGAAGCAACACCAATCACAGCCACAGCAAACGATTACAACAGCCCGTTTGACGACGATGATCAAATGGATGCTATTCATCAATCATTTGGCGTTGTGCTGGTTCTTTAATGGCAGGGCAGACATGAGTTTACTAGCTGCTAATATGTTGGGCGGCTTAGTTCTTTGTGGGATTTACTGGATGCGTTTCAAGAAAGAAATGTTCACCGATGCAGAGGTAGAGCGTGGTATGCGCTACGTATTATCCTATATTCTGATGACCATGACTGCCTTCTTTTACACCTTGGCGATGTATCGTTCGGGTGAGTTAACAGACACCATGTATTTGATTATTACAGGGGCTAGTTTCTTTGTATGGTTCTGCTTGTACAGCGCTACACAAGGATTGATTAAGAAAAGTGAATAATATATGATATAAGTTCTCGTTGCGTTATAGGTAACGGGAACTTTTTACATTCAAATATTTCGATAAACTATATGAAAAACTATTGCATTTTCTAATATACTATGCTAAGATATGTACATAACAAATAATAATTATTAATTGCTAATTATACTAATTAGCAAAAAACTAAGAAAAGGAGAACAAGTTATGAAAAACTTACAAGCAGTCAACCAATATATTGCAAACTTAGCAATTTGGAATATTAAACTTCACAACTTCCATTTTAATGTAGTAGGATCTCAATTTGTGCCAGCTCACAAATATTTAGAAGAAGTCTACGATGTAGCATTCGACTATTATGATGCAGTGGCTGAACATGTAAAAATGCAAGGTGAAGAACCTGTAGTACATGTGGCAAAATATTTAGAAATTGCATCTTTAAAAGAAGAACCAGGCAACAAATTCTCTGTAGAACAAGTTTATAAATTCTTAGTAGGAGACTTTGAATTGTTGAATAAAGAAGCTCGTGCCATTCGTGAATCTGCTGATGAAGAAGGCAACTTTGGATTAGTAGCTATCATGGAAGACCACATCGCTTACTATGAAAAACAATTATGGTTCTTACGTGCTACTTTAGGCTAACTCCTCCTGAAAGTAACATCGAACTAATCACATACACTCCATTATATGTGATACTATCCTGAACATTACTAACACTATACAACTATACTATACAACTATACATGAGGACCCCTGCTCAGGGGTCCTTTTAGCATATAGGGGATACCTTTACAAGGTGATAGATAAGGGGATATAGTGAAAATCTAGCTATAGGTGGTATAATACATATAATAGTTGAGAGATGGTGAAAGGGGCGACAGAGAATGAATCGATTTTTACAAAAAGGTCAATTACAAACCATAGAACCACAAAAGGATCCATCAGTGGTAGAAGATATGGATACCCTAGTAAGTGAAGTAAGTTCGGATGAGTTTTTGGATATGGTGCAACAAGAGGGAACGCCTAAAGATTTGAATCGAGCTATGGATATGGTAGAACTTGAAGATTCAGCGGAAAACAGTGGACCTGTGGACCCTTATGTATCCATGACGATTCGCGATTATAGACAATCAGATGTATTGCCAGAAGGCTCTAATGAAGACTATGATTCTCCCGATGCAAACGAAACAGAACAAGACCGGTTTTTCCGTGACAACTACAATGATATTATGGAAGATGAGTTAGAATATGACGAGCGAGAGTCCGAAGACTCTGATCACTACAGTCATGATTCTGGAGATAGTTTTGACTTCGACGTTGACTTTGACTTGTTTGATGACTTTGATGATGACTAGTAAGGAATGAATAATGACGAAGCCCATACAGATAAGGACATCAGTATGTCCCTATGATTGCCCAGATGCCTGTGGATTGACCTTGACCATTGAGGGAGACCAGTTGCAACAGGTACGAGGTATGAAAACGCATAGTTTCACACGAGGAACACTGTGCCAAAAAATGCAACATTATGAACGAACCATCCACCATAGTGGACGTCTGACCACTCCTTTACGCCGTATAGGCCCTAAGGGAAGCGGCCAATTTACACCCATCACATGGGACGAAGCATTACAAGAAATTGCAGAGCGATTTCAATATTGTATCGACACCTATGGTTCTGAAAGTATCATGCCTTATTCCTATGCAGGAACCATGGGAATTTTACAAAAAAGCGCAGGGGATCCTCTCTTTGCTATATTAGGTGCTACCCGTCAAGATAAGGGAATTTGTTCTCCTGCCAAGCGTTATGGTTGGGCTAGCCTTATGGGGAATACGTTGGGGAATCGTCCGCAAGATATACAACACAGTGATTGCGTGGTGCTGTGGAGCCTCAATGCAGTGGCGACGGATGTGCATGTCCTACACGATGTGACCATAGCTCGTCAACAAGGTGCTAAGCTGTGGGTAATTGATACCCATCACACAGAGACAACAAAATTAGCAGATGAAGTCATTATTTTGCGGCCGGGCACAGATGGCGCTTTCGCGTTAGGTGTGGCTCATGTGTTAGCCAAAGAAGGCTTGGTGAATGAGGAGTTTATCGATCGTTATGTACAAGGTTATGAAGGATTCCGGGATACTGTCATTTCTCAGTATCCTCCATCGAAAGTAGCGCAAATCACAGGCGTGCCAGAGGAACGAATCATCCAGTTTGCTCGTGCCTATGGAAGTGCTATGGCGCCATTTATTCGCCTAGGTAGTGGGCTTTCGCGGTATGGAAATGGAGCCAATACAGTACGATGCGTGGTGGCACTACCTGCCTTGGTGGGGGCGTATCTACATAAAGGTGGTGGCTTGTTATCGAGTGCTTCGGGCAGTCAATTTGTTGGCGGTAAGCGTGTCAGCTGGGAGCGCTTTCAGAGGAAAAAAACCCGATTGAACCCAATGATTCATTTAGGACCCATGTTAACAGAAGCAGCTAACCCACCGATTAAAGCCTTATATGTATACTCTAGTAATCCAGCGGTGACATCGCCGGACCAAACGGTGGTGCGTAAAGGATTAGCCAGAGAAGACCTGTTCACAGTCGTTCATGAACGATTTATGACAGATACGGCGAAGTATGCGGACATTGTACTCCCTGCCACATCGTCTGTAGAGCATAATGATGTATATAATTCCTATGGTCATTACACCATCGGTTGTGGCTATCAAGCCATTCCTCCAGTCGGTGAAAGCCGTTCTAACTGGAATACTATTTGTAGCATTGCCAAAGCAATGGGTATCGATGATCCTGTGTTTGCCATGTCAGAGCTAGAGATGATAGAAGACATTGTACGACATGCTCCAATTTCAAGAGACGTGCAAGATAGAATCCTGGCAGGAGAGCTGGTAGAGATGGAGTTATCAGACACGTATAAACTGGAGTACGGTACACCATCAGGTAAAATCGAGTTATTCAATCCAATAGAGGCTGATCCATATCCTGTGTATCGTGAAGCTCATGGGGATACGGCGGAGTTCTTCCTCATCAATGGAACGGATCCACGTATATTGGACTCTTCTTTTTGCGAGTTACAAGAGGATGTACCTCAGATGATAGCTCGCATGCATCCAGAGGATGCTCTCAGTAAAGGGGTATTACACAGTGAGTTTGTGCGCTTGTATAATGAGCGAGGATCCTTGCGAATTGCTTTGGACATTGACGACACTGTGGCTAAAGGGACGATTGTGAGCTGTGGCGTATGGTGGCAATCGCAGTCTCATGATCCAACATATACGATGAATGTGCTGACTGCCTCCAGGCCAACCGATTATGGGTGGGGAAGTACATTTTACGATGTAAAAGTGGATGTAGAACCATGCGATTAAAAGGGTTAGGCTATAGTTAATCCATGTAATTTATCTATCAATTATAGCTCGCCTGTATATGCATAATCAGTATAGACAAAGCCATTTCCGACGAGGGAAATGGCTTTTTATTTCGTCTATAATTAGATATAATAAGAAAATAAGCATAAAAATTGTTTTTATACAGTGTATATTTGTTGGTATAGAATGTATTTGAAAGGAGAGCGTATGTCAGATCATACTCAATTATCAGGGCGAGCCTATATTGCTATCGGCCTGATGCTGTTTGCTTTATTCTTTGGGGCAGGTAACTTAATCTTCCC
>CAUVRW010000058.1:0-6138 GCA_963554425.1 uncultured Veillonella sp. | reverse complement strand
GTATCTTTCCTTAAAAGACAATGATTCTCATAAAAGTGAATATATGTTGGAAGTATATAATTTATTAACTGCTTTTACAATTATATATGTAATCATAGTCAGGGATAAAATTAAATTGCTGTATTTACAAAGAGAGGCCCTATCTTATATACTTTAAGGGAGAAAATATAAAGAAAAGGTGGATTGATATGGTACGAGTATTATTATATAAATTGGCATCTATGGTGGGTGTATTATTAGCAGTTACATTGGGAACGTTTCTCTTAATGCAAATGTCTTCTGTAGACCCCGTATCGGCACGATTTTATCTGCAAGGTATGACACCAGATCCTACTATAGTGGAACAAATTCGGCAAGAGTTAGGTCTTAATGACCCTTGGTATATACAATATGGTCGTTGGTTGTGGCAGATGTTACACGGAGATTTTGGACAGTCTATCTTCCTGAATGTGCCCGTTGTAGATTTGTTGCAAAGTGCTTTACCAAGGACCTTATCCTTGGTGGCGGTTTCCATTGGTTTAGGCAGTATCCTATCGATAGGGTTAGGAGGACTGGCAGCGCATTATAAAGATACTTGGATCGATTATGTGGTGCGTATAGTATCCTTTCTAGCTTTAGCAGTACCAGCATTTTGGGTAGGTTTGTTGTTATTATATGCGCTAGCCGTGAAGATTCCTATTTTTTCTGTGACAAATACGAAGGGGTTAAGTGCTTACGTGTTGCCGAGTATTACCTTGGCGATTTGGTTTTGTGGCTTATACATTCGTCGTGTTCGCAATGCTGTGGTGCAAGCTCAAGCATCGTTGCCGGTGATAGGGGCAAAAACGATGGGTATACGGACACGATATATCTATCGCGATTACATTATTCCTCAAGTGCGCCTTGTGCTGTTATCCATGTTAGGGATTACGACCGGCGCTATGTTGGGCGGTTCTGCAGTGATTGAAACGGTATTTTCTGTCAAAGGGATGGGCCAACTCATGGTGCATGGTATTATTAGTCGTGATTATATTGTGATTCAAAGTTATATCGTATGGATTTCTCTAGTCTATGTGGTGGTCAATACATCAGTGGATATATGGATGTACTTACTTCATCCTGAAAGAAGATATGGAGGGCGCCCATGATTCGTTTATGGAAACAAGATAAGCTACTCTTAGGGGCCATTTTACTGACTATACTTTGGATGGGACTCTTTCTATTTGGTTCTCACTTAGCTCCCTTTGACCCTAATGAGACAAATTTAGGGGCTAGATTACAAGATATAAGTGCGACGCATTTATTAGGTACGGACCAATTGGGTCGTGATGTACTTTCACGGATATTATGGGGCGGACAAGATTCATTGTTCATAGCTATATCCATCATTGCCATTAGCAGTATCATTGGCATTTGTATCGGTGGCCTGTTAAGTATGAGTCCTTGGTATATTGATGAATTGGGATCACGTTGCATCGATATGATACTAGGGTTCCCTAGCATGATCGTGGCCATTGCCTGCATCGGTATATTGGGGCCGTCTGTGGAAAATATTATCATTTCACTGTGTCTAACTCGTTGGGCAGAATACGCAAAGATTACACGGAACTTGGTGAATTTGGAAAAACAAGCACAATATGTGGTTGTAGCACGTATGTCTGGGGCGTCCTTGTGGCGCATTATCCGTCGCTACATGATTCCCAATCTTCGAGGGACTCTATTGTTGGTCATCATTCAACATATGGGGGACACGATTATTACGGTGGCAAGCTTTTCCTTGATCGGCATTGGCGTACAACCGCCTACACCAGAATGGGGCGCTATTTTGCTGAATGCTCGAGATTTCTTGCAAACAGCGCCTTGGCTGTTGATCTATCCAGGGTTAGCAATTTTTATCACTGTTGTGTTATTAAATTACATTAGTGATGCCTTACAAGATGGTAGGCATGTGTAAAGGGCGAAATAGTTGCCCCAATTTGATTCTTATGTAATGACAAAGGATAGTACCATTGACTAATACAGATTTAGTAAGCGTAGACAATTTATCCGTCTCTTACGATGGAGTAAAGGTCGTGAAAGACGTGTCTTTCACGTTAAAACGAAATGAAACATTTGCCATCATCGGTGAAAGTGGATCAGGGAAGTCCACAGTGGCGAAAGCTCTTTTAGGGTTGCTGGAACAGGCAGACCTAGAAGGAGCCATTCACTACGGAGGCGAGAATTTGCTCACCTATGGTCCAAAGGAGTGGCAACGTCTGCGAGGCGTAGAGATAGCTATGATTTACCAAAATCCGGGCAATTATCTGAATCCTTTCAAACGGGTGGGTGACCAAATGAAGGTAGTCTTAGCCTCTCATGGTAAAGCCTATGATGAAGCGGATATCGTAGCGTTGTTAGAGGCAGTTTCCTTGCCTGGTGGTCACACTGTATTGGACTCCTATCCCTTTCAATTGAGTGGCGGTATGCAGCAGCGTGTAGCTATCGTCATGAGCTTGCTCATACATCCGCAACTCCTCATTGCCGATGAACCGACCAGTGCTCTTGATGTATTGGTGCAACAGGACATTGTGAAAGTCCTACAAGAGGTACAACAGCGTTTGCAGAATACGTTGCTGTTTATTACACACAATATTCAGATAGCCCGTAGATTGGCAGATCGTGTGGGCATTATGCATGAAGGTGCATTGGTGGAAATCGGTAAGACCGAAGAGGTCTTATCAAATCCGCAACATGAATATACAAAATTACTTTTACAGTCCTTACAGGAGGTGAAAGTATGATAGTGGAAGTAAAAGGAATTAGCAAAATCTACAGCCGTCAAGGGGAAACTGTCACAGCTTTACAGGATGTTAATCTTAGTGTTGGTGCTCAGGAACGTATCGGTATTGCGGGAGGCAGTGGATCTGGTAAAAGTACTCTATTGCGACTCTTGTCCTTGCAAGAAACGCCTACTGTGGGGGAGTTAAACCTCTTTGGTCGCTCTGTGTCAGAGTGGAAGGGGCATGAAAAAGAATTATATCGTTCTTTGCAAATGATGTTTCAAAACTCCTTTCATAGTATTAGTCCTCGCATGGCATTAGGTGAATTTATGCTAGAGCCTTGCGTGAACTTTGGCATAGGCACCAAACAAGAGGCAATAGAGCGCTGTGAATGGTGGCTTTCAAAAGTGGGGTTGGAACCATCGGTATGGCATAAATACCGCCATGAATTGAGTGGCGGCCAGTTACAGCGATTGGTCTTAGCTCGCATGATGGCAGTCGGCGCTGAACTTGTGTTATTTGATGAACCGACGAGCGCCCTTGATGTGTGCAATCAAGCGCGGGTCATCGAACTGATTCAAAGCGTTTATGAAGAGCAACCGTTTACCTATGTGTTTGTGAGCCATGACCTAGGCGTTTTGCAAGCTCTCACCGATCGCATTGTCGTGATGAAAGCGGGCGCTATCGTAGAAACCTTGGCATCAAAAGACTTAGGATTGGCAACACATCCGTATACAAAACAATTATTAAAAGCTAGTCGTATATAAAGGGCTATCGACTATGAAGTGATAAAGACCGCAACAGTTTCTTAGTGGAGAAAGTGTTGCGGTTTTTTGTGTTGTATGGGTTTAACCCAATTGTATCTACATAAAAATTGCCTTACTGATAGGGTGAACCGTAAGAATCCTTACGGGGAGTGAATGTAAATATTGGGGTTAGTGATAGCATGAATCGTAAAAAAATAGTATAATTGTATTTCAGAATATACGATACAAGTGATATAGAAGAAGATAGGGAGGAACGAATGAAAGAAATCAAAGATGTGTCGAAACTGAGTTATACCCATGTGCAGGGTGGCCAGTTTCGTTGGATAACGGTAAGTACCATCATGCTAGCGTTGGGAACAATTCTGCATGCAGTATCGCCAAGTGTGGCAGGGGTGACACCGAATTGGACCATAGCGACCTATTGTGTAGCTATCAACTTAACGCGTCCAACCCTTAGACAAAGTTTGGGCATCGGCTTGGTAGCCGCCTTGATCAATGTATTTACATCGAAATCGGCATTGCCATACGGTAACTTGATCAGTGAGCCTTTAGGGGCTTTCACATGTGCTGTATTAGTGCATTACATTTCTAATCTAAAAATTGGTAAGTTAAATTTGATGCCTATATTGAGTGCTTTCATCAGTACTGTGGCATCTGGTGGCGCTTTCATTACTTGCTTGTACCTCGTGTTAGGTTTGCCTAGCAATGTGTATTGGAATGCTATGTGGCCATTGGTGTTGATGGTGGCTCTCTGTAATGCCGTAGTGGCACCATTCCTGTACATTCCGGCGCAAAAATTGTTGGCTCGCCAAACTGTGAAAGGACAACAATTAACGGACAGCAGTGATCACAGTGATTTACAGATTGTACCATCCGTGAAAGCTCCTATCGTCATCGACCATATGAGTTATCGCTATGGAAATCAAATGAAATATGCTGTGAAAGACATCAACTTAGTTGTGAACGAAGGAGATTTCCTTGTTATTACAGGACCAGCAGGTTGTGGTAAATCTACTATCTGTATGGCTATGGCAGGGGCTGTGCCTAAGTTTTACGGTGGTACTATGGAAGGCATGGTATTCATCAATGGTAAAGCGGTGACGCAATTAGAAATTCCAGACGTAGCCGATGATATCGGTATTGTCTTAGCTGACTATGATACACAATTAGTAACAATGACGGTAGCAGAAGAAGTAGCCTTTGCCCTTGAAAACCGTGGTTATACGGCGGAAGCTATCGAAGAGCGTACTGCCATCGTATTAGACCAAGTGGGATTGACAGGCTTAGAAGACCGCAATGTATATAGCTTATCTGGTGGTCAACGTCAACGATTAGCGATTGCCTCTGTACTAGCTGTCAACCCATCTATCTTAGTCTTAGATGAACCAACTAGTTCCTTGGATCCAGAAGGAACAGAAGAATTGTATCGTTTGGTAGGTTCCTTGAATCGTGACCATGGTATTACTGTAGTTGTTATCGACCACGATTTACATGCTGTATTGCCGTATGCAAACCGTATGGTATTAGTCGATGGTGGGGAGCTAAAAATCGATAGCTCTGTAGAAAATGTGTTATCTTACATGTATGATACAAATACCTATGTAGATGCATTACCATCCTTATTTGTGACCTATAAATCATTAGCAGCGAAAGGGATCGCCTTAGATACACCATGGTTGTCCTTGGAATCTGCTCAGTCTTGTCTGTTGAAAGGAGAACGCTAATATGTTACAAGTTGAAAATTTGCGCTTTTCCTATGTGCCAGGACAAGACATTATGAAAGATGTGACTTTCACTATTGGCAGTGGTGAGTTCATTACATTAGGTGGTCGTAATGGTTGTGGAAAAACTACCGTGACCCGCTTATTAGTCGGTTTAGAAATACCCGTAGAAGGCAAGATTTCTTATGATGGCCGAGATATTACACATATGCCTACCTCTGAACGAGGCCGTTTTATTGGCTATGTATTTCAACAACCAGATCGTCAAATGTTCCGCCAAACCGTGGCAGAAGAGGTGGCATTTGGGCCTGAACAGTTGGGATATGATACAGAAACCGTTCGTAGTATTGTGAAAGATGCGTTGGAACGAGTAGGTATTTCTCATTTAGCAGAATCCTATCCATTAGGCCTGCGCCGTGGAGAAAAGCAACGGGTAGCTATCGCCTCTGCCTTGGCGATGCAATCGAAATTGTTAATTCTTGATGAGCCGACGAGCGGTCAAGATGGAACGGAAACAAAGGAACTTTTGGTATTATTGCAAGAATTACAAGCCCAAGGTTTGACGATATTATTAATTACTCATGATATGGAAATTATGGCAGAATATTCTACACGAGTGATCATTATGGGATACGGCACGAAAGCCTTTGATGGGTCCCCAGAAGAATTATTTACAAACCGAGAGGATCTATTGGAACTTGGTTTGACAAAACCACCGAGTGTGGTACTCAGTGAAACGGTACCAGCATTAGGGTATTGTAAGTCTATGAAAGAGTTTGAACTGCGATATGCAGAGTATGTGAAAGGTTAGGAGGAAAGCGATGAAATTTGTACCATTAACAAAAATTTGGGCTACTATCTTCGTGTCCATCTTAGCCATTGCTATGAAAACTCCGGAGCTATTGTTAGCAT
>CAUVRW010000057.1:0-6151 GCA_963554425.1 uncultured Veillonella sp. | reverse complement strand
CATGTATTAAAAACAGGTATCCTCACAATTGATGAAATCATCAATTTAATGAGTACAAAACCAGCTCAACTCATTGGAGTAGACGGTGGTGTACTAGAAGTGGGTAAACCTGCAGATATTTCAGTGCTTTCCTTAGATGAAACATGGACTGTAGATAGAAATACATTCTACACTCGTGGTAAATCATGCCCATTTGATGGTATGACAGTCACTGGCAAAGCAAAATTAACAGTAGTAGATGGACAAATTGTAATGAAAGACGGGGTTGTAATCGGGTGACAGGAAAATTAGTATTAGAAAATGGAACTATCTTTGAGGGCACATTGCTGGGGGGCATGCCAATTGTTGGGGAAGTAGTGTTTAATACAGGCATGACTGGATATCAAGAGATTTTAACAGATCCGTCATATGCAGATCAAATTATTACTTTAACATATCCTCTAGTAGGTAATTATGGTGTCACACGTGAGGTAGATCAATCTTCTAAACCCTATTGCAAAGCCATGATTGTAGGAGAGTTGTGCACATTCCCAAGTAATTGGCAAAATGAAGGCACTTTTGAAGAATATATGCGTACCCATGGTATACCATGCTTGTACAATGTGGATACACGTGCGATTACACGTGCGATTCGCAGCCATGGTGTGATGAAAGGCGTGATTTGCCCAACTGATACACCACAAGAGAAAATTGATGCCTTGTTGGCACAACCATTGGCGACGGATCATATTATGCGAGTGACAACAAAATGGGAAGGCCATCGAGGCAGTGATAGTGCAGAATTCCATGTAGCAGTATTTGACTTCGGCGTGAAAGAGAATATCTTACAATCTTTAGAAAACGAAGGATGTCGTTTAACTATTTTCCCAGCTAATACAAAGGCTGAAACAGTGATGGCTTGCAATCCTGATGGTATCTTCTTGTCCAATGGACCGGGAGACCCGAAAGACGTACCTGAAATTGTAGAAGAAATAAAAAAACTAGTAGGTAAAAAACCAATCTTTGGTATTTGCATGGGACATCAATTGATTGCCCGTGCCTTTGGTGGCGAAACGTATAAGTTACGTTTTGGACATCGTGGTTCTAACCATCCAGTAAAAGATTTAGATACAAATCGTGTTCATATTACCTCTCAAAATCATGGTTATGCAGTTGATGAAGCAAGCCTAGAGGGTTCTGGATTGCGCGTATCCCATCGCAGTGTGAATGATGGTACTGTAGAAGGATTAGTGCATAATGAATTGCCGATTATGTCGGTACAATATCACCCAGAAGCATCTCCGGGGCCGACTGATAATGTGTATTTATTTGAACGTTTTAAAACATTGATGAGAAGAGGTTAATGATGGAAAAGAAAAAAGTTCTTGTAATTGGTTCTGGTCCAATTATTATCGGACAGGCAGCTGAGTTCGATTATGCAGGCACACAGGCTTGTCAATCTCTTCGTGAAGAAGGTTATGAAGTTGTATTGGTAAACTCTAATCCGGCAACGATTATGACAGACCGTGATATTGCAGACCGTGTCTATATTGAGCCAATTTCCTTGGAGTTTGTGACAGAAATTATTCGTAAAGAACGCCCATATGGTGTACTGGCTACGTTAGGTGGACAAGTAGGCCTTAATATGGCGGTGGAGCTTTCAGAGGCAGGCGTTTTAAAAGAGTATGATGTGAAACTCTTAGGAACTACATTAGAGGCTATCAAGCAAGCGGAAGACCGTGAACTGTTTAAAGAGGCGATGAAACGTATCAATCAGCCTGTGCCAGAATCTGATATTTTTAGCGATGTTGCAGAGGCAGTGGACTTTGCCAATCGTATTGGATACCCAATTATTATCCGTCCTGCCTATACGCTAGGTGGTACAGGTGGCGGTATTGCTCATAATGAAGAAGAAATGTACATGATTGCTCTTCGTGGTATCAAGCTGAGTCCGATCCATCAAATTCTTGTAGAACGATCTGTAGCTGGTTGGAAAGAAGTCGAGTACGAAGTGATGCGTGACCGCGCAGATAACTGTATCATTGTATGTAATATGGAAAACATTGACCCAGTAGGGGTGCATACAGGTGATTCCGTGGTAGTGGCACCGTCTCAAACATTGAACGATACACAATACCAAATGTTGCGGACGGCTTCCGTAGATATCATTCGCTATCTTCAAATTGAAGGCGGTTGTAATGTGCAATATGCCTTGGACCCGTACAGCAATCAATACTATGTAATCGAAGTAAATCCACGTGTATCTCGATCTTCTGCATTGGCTTCCAAAGCGACAGGCTATCCAATTGCCAAAGTAGCAGCTAAAGTTGCTATCGGTATGACATTGGATGAAATTACCAATGCCGTAACAGGTGAAACAAAAGCATGTTTCGAGCCATCCTTGGATTATGTGGTAACAAAATTCCCTCGCTGGCCATTCGAAAAATTCAATTTGGCGGACCGTACATTGGGAACACAAATGAAAGCCACTGGCGAAGTTATGGCTATCGACCGCACCTTAGAAGGGTCTTTGTTAAAAGCTATCCGTTCTCTAGAGATCGGTTTAGACCATATTGAATTGAAAAAGATTGCTCATGAAACACCAGAGCAACTCATTGAACGATTACAATTAGTGGATGATGAACGTTTGTATGTCATTGCTCAAGCTCTTCGTGTGGGTATTAGCGTAGAGAAGATTTGCTACATTACAAAAATTAACTCTTTCTTCGTCAATAAAATCAAAAACATCGTGATGGTGGAAAAAGATCTAGCAGCCAATGGTGTGACTGAAAGTAACCTTCGATTGGCTAAAAAATACTCCTTCCCAGATAAAGTAATTGCTCGCTATGCGAATTGCTCCCCTGAGGACGTATTGGCAAAACGCAATGAACTAAACATTCATCCAACCTATAAATATGTAGATACTTGTGCCGCAGAATTTGAAGCACACACACCATACTACTACAGTGCTTATGCGAAGGAAGATGAAGTAGTACCACGTGGTGAAAACAGTGTTATCGTTCTTGGTTCTGGCCCAATTCGTATCGGACAAGGGGTAGAGTTCGACTATTGCTCTGTACACTCCTCTTGGGCATTGCGTAAAGCAGGTATGAAATCCATTATTATCAACAACAACCCAGAGACGGTAAGTACTGACTTTGATACATCTGATAGTTTGTACTTTGAACCGTTGACAGTAGATGATGTGATGGAAATTATTCGCAAGGAGAATCCTGTAGGGGTTATCGCTCAGTTCGGTGGACAAACAGCTATCAACTTGGCTGGTCCGTTGGCTGAACGAGGTGTAAACATTCTAGGCACATCTGTAGACAGCATCGACATGGCCGAAGACCGTGAACGTTTTGATGAATTGTTGGCAAAATTGGAAATTCCTCGCCCAGTAGGTGCGTTGGTAACCAGTGATGAAGAAGCTTTAGAAGCAGCAAAACGTCTTCAATATCCATTGATTGTTCGACCATCTTATGTACTAGGTGGACGTGCAATGGAAATTGTATATAATGACCAAGAGTTAGATCGTTATATGAAAGAAGCCGTAGTGGCATCGAAAGATCATCCAGTGTTAATTGACCGCTATATGGTGGGTATGGAAGTGGAAGTAGATGCTATCTCTGATGGCATTGATGTATGTATTCCGGGGATTATGGAGCAAATAGAACGAGCAGGGGTACACTCTGGTGACTCTATCGCCGTATATCCAGCACAACATTTGACGGAAGAGTTGACAGAACAAATTGTAGACTATACACGCCGTATTGCCATAGGACTTAATGTAAAAGGTGTATTAAATATTCAATATATTGTGGTAAATGGAGAACTTCATGTTATCGAAGTGAACCCTCGTTCTAGCCGTACAGTGCCTTTCATCAGTAAAGTGACTGGTATCAATATGGTAGAATATGCGACACGCATTGCCTTAGGAGGAACATTAGAAAGCTTGGGATTACCAACTGGGTTAGTGCCAGCTCGTCCACATGTGGCGGTGAAAGCACCGGTATTCTCCTTCTCTAAAATGGGTTTAGTAGAAATTGCCTTAGGACCAGAAATGAAATCTACTGGGGAAGTAATGGGCATTGGCCGCACCTATGCAGACGCTTTATTCAAAGCCATCCATGGTGCAAACATGCGCATTCCAGATAAAGGTAATATCTTGATGACTGTAGCAGACCGTGATAAAGAAGAAGCGGCTCGTTTAGCAAAAGGCTTTATCGATTTGGGATACCATATTATGGCTACTGGTGGTACAGGTCGTTACTTCAAAGAACATGGCGTAGATTGCACTATAGTAAATAAAATTTCTGAAGGCAATCCAAACTGCGCTGACTTCATTCGTGAAGGTAAAGTGGACTTGATGTTGAATACATTAACCTATGGTAAAAAACCAGAACGTGAAGGATTCCAATTGCGTCGTTTGGCTGTAGAAATGGGTGTACCATGTTTGACATCCTTGGATACAGCTCGTGAAGTGTTACATGTAGTGGCGAGTCGTGCTACTGCAGGTGATGCAATTACAGTAGATGCTGTTCAAGATTATGAAATGGAGTAATCATACATGAGTGGATATGTAGAAATGGGTCGAGTGATTCATAATACCCAAATAGGCAGTGATGTATGGAGAATGTCCGTATATGCACCAAAACAAGCAAAAGAGGCACAACTAGGACAGTTTTGTAATGTTCGCGTTACAGGGGGCACAGCTCCCTTGTTGCGCCGACCTATCAGCTATGCAGGATTTGATGCGAAGGCAGGTACTATCGACTTATTGTATCGTGTGGTAGGTAAAGGCACTGAACTAATGACCAAACTACAAGAAGGGGATACTTTAGATTGCTTGGGACCATTAGGCCAAGCGTTTACCACTGCAGACCGCATGTTACTCGTTGGTGGTGGTGTTGGAATTGCGCCCATGCTATGTATCGCTGATCGGTTACAACCAGGCCAAGAGGCGCATGTGATATTAGGTTTCCGCAATGCAAGCGAATCTTTCTGGGCAGACTTGTTCAAAGATAGTCCTGTGACTGTTCATATCACCACGGATGATGGATCCTTAGGGGCTAAAGGGTATCCTACGAATGTGATGGAAACACTTATGAAAGAAGAACAGTTTGATGCAGTTTTGACATGTGGCCCTACACCGATGATGAAGGGTGTGGCTGCTGTAGCGCAACAAATGAATGTACCATGCCAAGTGTCTTTAGAGGAACGAATGGGTTGTGGTACTGGCGGTTGCGTAGGTTGTGCTTGCCAAGGTAAAAGTGGTACACGGTATAAAGTATGTAAAGATGGCCCTGTGTTCCCTGCTGAGGAGGTGTTTTTCTAATGGCTACTGTAGATCCTAAATTAGCTGTAGAGTTCTGTGGTATCTCTATGAAAAATCCTATCGTAGCAGCGTCGGGCACCTTTGGGTTCGGATTGGAATACGATGGATATTTAGATCTTAATACAGAGGTGGGGGCGATTTCTGTAAAAGGTTTAACACCTACAGCTCGACCTGGTAATGCGGGTGTTCGCATTGCGGAAACACCATCTGGAGTGTTGAACTGTATTGGATTAGAAAACCCAGGAGCAGAAGCTTTCGTAGCTGATATATTGCCAAACTTAAAACATTATGATGTACCAATTTTTGCCAATATCTCTGGTAATACACTAGAAGAATACGAATTTATGGCAAAAACATTGACTGTTGAAGGTGTAGCAGCTTTAGAGGTCAACATTAGTTGTCCTAATGTCAAATGCGGAGGTATGGCATTTGGTGTGCAGGCGGAGAGTGCTGCTGCTGTATGTAAAGCAGTAAAAGCGAATACAGATTTACCGGTGATTATGAAATTATCTCCCAATGTAACAGATATCGTAGAAATTGCTTGTGCTGTAGAAGTAGCAGGGGCAGATGGTATTAGCATGATTAATACCCTATTAGGGATGTCTGTAGACTTACGGACTCGGAAACCATTGTTGGGGAATATATATGGTGGTTTATCTGGTCCCGCTGTGAAACCAGTGGCATTGCGCTTAACACATCAAGTGGCACAAGCCATTGATATCCCTATCATGGGGGGCGGTGGCATCATGACTGGTGAAGATGCCCTAGAATTTATGCTGGTAGGAGCTGACATCGTGTCTGTGGGGACGGCAACGATGGTAGATCCACGAGCTA
>CAUVRW010000056.1:0-6164 GCA_963554425.1 uncultured Veillonella sp. | reverse complement strand
CATCCCAGAAGCGGAGTTAGTCGTAAATCATGGTATTGAAGGCGATGCTCATGCAGGTCCATGGCACCGTCAATTGAGCTTGCTTGGTATTGAAAGTATCGAGTTAATGCGTAAAAGTGGAGCTGATGTAAACCCTGGAGATTTTGCAGAAAACATTACTGTAGAAGGTTTGACTTTATTCCAATTACCAGTGGGCACTAAATTAGCCTTAGGCAAAACGATTGTAGAAGTTACGCAAATCGGTAAAGAGTGCCATCAAGGTTGCGAAATTATGCAACAAGTAGGAAGTTGCATTATGCCTACACAAGGGATTTTTGGCCGTGTTTTAGAAGGCGGAAAGATTCAAGTAGGCGATGCAGTGCGTATTGTTGAGGAGCCAGTCAATGCGTGATAGCCAAGAGCGCGTCATTGAGTATGCCCGTATATCCTTAACGGAAGCGTGCAATTTTTGTTGTGCCTATTGTCGGCCTCAGGAGATTACAGAAGCTATGGCGCCTGTGTTGCCGCCAAGCTTTTGGTTGCCTTTGTTAGAGGCATTGCACTTAGGAGGCATCAAAGCTTTGCGCTTAACTGGGGGAGAACCATTATTGTATCCACATTTATATGAGTTGTTAGAGCGTATACAAGAGAGCCAATGGTTTTCCGATATTTCTATGACTACCAATGGTAGTCTGTTAGAAACTCAGGCGAAACGTTTATTTACAGCAGGGGTACAGCGATTAAATATTAGTTTAGACTCTGTGGAAGAAGAGGGTTTTGCCAAAGCTGTAGGTCGCAATGGACAATTAGCTGGTGTGCTTCGTGGTATAGAAGCTGCAAAAACTGCAGGCTTTCAAAACATAAAGATTAATACTGTAGTGCAAGCGCCATTTTCTGACAAAGAAGTGGAAACCTTGGTGCATTATGGAAAAGAGTGGGATGTGGTCTGGCGATTTATTGAATATATGCCATTCCAAGGGAAACAAAGTCATGTGCCAACCTTTGGAGAGTGGAAGGAGCAGATTGAACGCATTGTGGGATCTGAGTTAACTCCAGTCACAGACCGATTGGGATTTGGACCAGCTCAATACTTCCAATTGCCAGATGGACAACGAATTGGCTTTATTTTTCCTTTGTCCAATCAATATTGTTCTTCTTGCAATCGTATTCGTTTCACTGCAGATGGATTGCTACGCTTATGTTTGTTGCGTGATGAAGATTTAGACTTGCGTGGACTTATACAAAATGGCGGTACACCACAAACTATATTGCATTGCATTGAAGAGGCATTACAAGGTCGATACGCGAGTCATGATGGAAATTCCATTGAAAAAGTGGAACGTCCTATGTGGCGTATCGGAGGTTAGGAGTTATGATGAAAGTAGAATCTTTTGGACACTTACAAACAGGCCAAGAGGCTCATGTATATACAATAGAAAATGAAGTACTACGAGTACAAATCAGTAATTATGGTGCCACCATTGTCGCTGTTTATGATAAAGTGTTGCAGCGCCATTTAGCATTGGGTTATGATTCTGCACAAGACTATGAAACAAAGCATGGACAACTGGGTGCTACCGTAGGCCGTGTGGCGAATCGTATTGCCAATGCAGCCTATACGTGGAATGGTACAGTTCATCAATTAACAGCTAACAATGGACCCAACTTATTGCATAGTGGGAAAGGAAATATTGGGCATCGTCTATGGGATGCAGTGGAGGAAAATTGTTCTGATACAGTGGTACATCTCTCTCATTCTATTACTTCTGAAGAAGATGGATTTCCAGGTGATTTCTATGTAGAAGCGGTATTCAGATTGGTAGAGCAGACGTTAGTAGTCACGTATGTGTACACAACCTCTGAAGATTCCTTTGTGAACTTAACGAATCATGTATACTTTAATCTGCATGGAGAAGGTGACTTATCGAACCATGTATTAGAATTAGGAGCCCATCAGTATATGCCATTTGGAGACCATCAAATCCCGCAATTGGAACCAGCATCAGTGGATGGAACACCATTTGATTTTAGAAATGGTATGGATCTACAAAAGGCATTGGACTATTATGCTGATGATCTAAGTCAATATAAGGGATATGACCATGATTTTGTAACGACTCCAGTAGAAGAAAGTAAAACAGTAGATTCTGTTGTGCCTTTTGCGGTGTTACAAGGTAAGGATGTGACAGCCGTATTCCATACAGATGCGCCACACTTTCAGGTATATACAGGAAATTGGTTGGACGAAGATGGCCGAGAACGTCATTATGGCAGTCATGCAGGCATTGCCATTGAGCCACAATTTGTGCCGAATGATATCAATATGAATGGTGAAAGCAAGACTAAAGCAGATACAGTCTATGAAAGAACAATTGCCTATTCATTCTATCATCGATAGGCGTATTTAATAGTAAGGAGACAAGGGTCGAATGAAATCATTTATTTACCATAACCCAACCAAAATAGTGTTTGGCAAAGACTGTGTGAAGGAATCACTAGCAGCTGAATTAAGTCACTATGGAACACGAGTACTACTTACCTATGGTGGAGGTAGTATTAAAAAGAATGGTATTTATCATACGGTAAAAGAAGCCTTACAACAAGCAGGTAAGGAAGTGTTTGAGTTAAGTGGGATTATGTCAAATCCACGAACTACGAAAGTGCGTGAAGGTATTGCTTTATGCAAAGAACATAATATTGATTTTATTCTAGCCGTCGGCGGTGGTTCTGTTATTGATTGCACCAAATTCATTGCAGGTGGTGCTACCTTACCAGATACGGTTGACTTTTGGCAAACTTTCTTTTTAGACCATCAGCCTGTGATGGAGGCATTGCCATTTGGTGTAGTATTAACTATGGCAGCTACTGGCAGTGAAATGAATAATGGTGGTGTTATTACTGATTGGGAAACACAGAAAAAATTAAGCGGTTATGGACCGGCTTTGTTTCCACAATTTTCTATGTTAGACCCTACCTATACCTACACGTTACCGCGAGAGCAAGTTGCCTATGGCATCGTAGACATGTTGTCTCATTTATTGGAACAATATGTATCTACACCTGATGATGATAATGTGACAGATTCTGCCATCGAGGGAATTTTTAAAAATATCGTGCGCAATGGCAGAAAATCCATGGAACACTTAGAAGATTATGAAGCTCGTTCTAACATTATGTGGGGGGCTACCTTAGCCTTGAATCGTTCCTTAGGATTAGGCAAAGATCAAGACTGGATGACTCATGCCTTAGAGCATGCCCTGTCAGCTTTTTATGATATTCCTCATGGCGCAGGTCTAGCGATTATGCATCCAGCGTATTTGCGTTGGATTTTGCCCAATGCTACAGCGCGGTTGATGCGTTTTGCTAAGGAAGTGTGGGGCATTGAACAAGGCACTATGAGTGATACAGACTATGCATTAGCTGGTATCGAAGCCTTAGAAGCATATTTCAAAGAAATAGGGGTGCCATCTACTTTGGAAGAAGTAGGGATTCCAAAAGAATCCTTATCGGATATTGCTAATAGTTGTGTTCGTTATCCTACAGCATATAGTAATCTTACACCTAAGGATGCGTTAGCTATCTATGAAAGTGTCTATAAAAAATAGGGTAAACTCCATGTGTGTCGTACAAGTATAGGCTTTCACATTGACATTTACAAGAGAAGTCAGTATAATTATAGCTATTGTTAATAAGAAATTTAAGTAACTTTTTCATAAGGGAGGCAGTGTCATGTGGCACTGTTTTCTGTATATGAGGAATAGAAATGGAGAGACATACATGGCAGAGGTAAAAGAAACCTTACTTACAGCCGAAGGGTTGAAGAAGCTGGAAGAAGAACTAAATTATTATAAATCTGTACGTCGAATCGAAGTGGCAGAGCGTATTAAAATTGCTATTTCCTACGGTGATATTTCAGAGAACTCTGAATATGATGATGCGAAAAACGAACAAGCTTTCATCGAAGGTCACATTATTGAATTGGAAAATAAAATTAATACAGCTAAAATCATTGATGAAAATGTAAAAGGCGATACAGTGACAGTAGGTAGTAAAGTAACTTTGTTAGACGAAGAGTTTAATGAAGAATTAGACTACACTATTGTAGGTTCTTCTGAAGCAGATCCTTTCAACAATCGTATTTCTAATGAATCCCCTGTAGGCGTGGCGATTTTAGGAAAAGCGAAAGGTGACAAAGTAGAAGTGAATACACCAGATGGTATGGTGAGTTTCAAAATATTAAGCATTCAATAAGGGTAAAGAAGTATAAGGAGGCCCCTCATGAGCGAAGAAAAACATGTGCCAGAACAATTGGATTTAAACGATCAAATGTTGGTACGCCGCGAAAAGTTGGCGCAATATGAAGAGGATAATATCTATCCATTTGGACAACGATTTGTTGTTCAACATAAGGCACTCCAAATTAAGGATGAATTCCGTGATTTTGATGGTCAACCAGTAGTGATTGCTGGTCGATTGATGACAATTCGTTCTCATGGTAAAACAGCCTTCGCTAATTTGCGCGATTTATCTGGCGATATTCAAGTATACTTCCGTAAAGATGTTATGGGAGAAGAAGATTACAAATATGTAAAAATGCTTGATATGGGAGATATTGTAGGTATCGAGGGCCATGTGTTTAAAACACAAAAAGGCGAAATTACAGTAAAAGTCAACAAATTGACTTTATTGTCTAAATCCCTTCGTCCATTACCAGAGAAATGGCATGGTTTGAAAGATACAGAACTTCGCTATCGTCAACGCTATGTGGATTTAATTGTAAATCCAAGTGTTCGTGATACATTTGTAAAACGTACGAAAATCGTAGCAAAAATTAGAGAGTATTTAAACAGCAAGCAATTCATGGAAGTAGAAACTCCTATGATGCATGCTATCCCAGGTGGTGCGGCGGCACGCCCATTTATTACGCATCACAATGCCTTAGACATTGATATCTATATGCGTATTTCCCCTGAATTATACTTAAAACGTTTAATCGTTGGTGGTTTAGAGCGTGTGTATGAAATTAACCGTTCTTTCCGTAATGAAGGTGTATCTATCCGTCATAATCCAGAATTTACTATGATGGAATCCTACCAAGCCTATGGTAACTTTGAAGATGCTATTGCTTTAACAGAAGGTGTGGTATCTTACTGTGCTCAAGAAGTATTAGGTACGACAAAAATTAACTACCAAGGCATGGATATTGATTTGACTCCACCATGGAATCGCATCACTATGCAAGAAGGTATTAAACAATACACCGGGGAAGATTTTGATGCTATTGAAACATTGAGCGAAGCACGTGCGATTGCAGATCGTTTAAATGTAGAATATGGTGAAGCCGATGGTATTGGTAAAATTATGAATTTATGTTTTGAAGAATATGTAGAAGAAAACTTGATGCAACCAACTGTAGTATATGGACATCCAGTTGAAATTTCTCCACTAGCAAAACAAAATCGTGAGAAACCATTGACTACAGAACGTTTTGAAATCTTCATTTATGGCCGTGAATTAGCAAATGGCTATTCCGAGTTAAATGATCCAATCGATCAAAAACAACGTTTTGAAAATCAATTAAAAGAACGTGAAGCCGGTGATGATGAAGCCCATCGTATGGATGAAGATTTCGTAACAGCCTTGGAATACGGTTTACCACCAACTGCAGGTTTGGGTATCGGTATCGACCGTCTCGTAATGTTCTTAACAGACTCTGCATCTATTCGTGATGTGTTGTTATTCCCTCTCATGAAACCAGAAGCGGTGAAAGTAGAAGAGGAAGAAACAGTAGAAGAATAATATATGTATGCGTAGGTCACGAGATATTGTGGGATGCGTAGATGGACAGCGACTAAACAGTAATGAGTTTGGTCGCTGTTTTGTTATCCTTTCAGAGATGGAGAAAGGGTAAGGGGAAATTGCCCAAGTAAATGCCTATTAAGGTAGAAAAGTAATAGTAAATGTGCTAATATTAAAGATAGATTAATTAAGTACTTAAATGAATTCTATGAGGTCATGATTATGTTGGATTTAAAATTTGTCCGTGAGAATGTTGAAACGGTACAAGAAAACTTAGATCGTCGTCATACTACTGGCGACCTGGCTAGCTTTGTGAAGTTCTATGATGAAAGACGTGCTATCATTCAAGAAGTAGAACAATTAAAAGCAGTACGTAATGCAGTAAC
>CAUVRW010000055.1:0-6370 GCA_963554425.1 uncultured Veillonella sp. | reverse complement strand
AACGAATGAATGCTGGTGATTTTGCTCGTGGTCATCAGTTAGCAGTAGGAGCTTGTTTTGGCGATGAATAAATCCTATCGTCTGTATTTAACAGTGACGGCTGTGGCAATACTATTGATATCAATGGTATGGGGTTGGATTGTGTGGATGATGCATCCTAGCTTATCTCAATGGGGACCTGTTGCAGGATCTATCGGAGAGGGTGCGCTACTACTACCCATATTGATAGGGTGGTCCATGTGGATATACATGGCATTAGTTACAATGTACCCTATACAACATCCGATTCTACTGCGACTATCTAATCGTGGGTTATATCTTTTATTTCCTTTGGTAACGGTCTTAGCTAGATGCTTTGGATATACCAAGGATGAAGTGAGTCAATCCTTGATTGCTTTAATCAATCATCTTGTGAGCACTCAAGTGTATCGTGTGGAACCAGATCGATTATTGCTACTCACACCGCATTGCATACAATTATCTAGTTGCGTACATAAAGTGACTACAGATGTGCATAATTGTAAGCGCTGTGGTGGGTGCCAAGTAGGAACCTTGCTAGATATTGCAGACACCTATGGATGTCATTTTGTGGTCGTTACAGGTGGTACATTAGCACGTTTGAAAATCAAGGAAATTCGTCCTCAAGCCATTGTGGCAATTGCCTGTGAAAGAGATTTAGTCAGTGGTATGGCAGATGTATTTCCCATTCCCGTAATAGGTGTCTTAAATGAACGACCTTGTGGTCCTTGTTGTAATACGAGAGTCAATACAGAAGACATTAGACTTGTCATAGAAAGGTTACTATATGGAAACGAAACAAAAGAAAGAACATAAAAATATTCGGCGCCTAGCTATGAAAGCCTTGGTAGATATACATAGAGATAAGAAGTATGCCAATATTGTATTGCCTCAGTATATGATACAAGAAAGACTAGAGGATCTAGATCGTAGATTCTTTACAGAGTTGGTATATGGTGTGGTACGTCGCCAAAACTATTTAGATGCGGTTATTGTTCACTTCACAAAGAAACCAGTAAAAAAACTATCTCCGTTTGTTTTAGAGATTCTTAGACTTGGTGTATACCAATTACTCTATATGGATAAGGTACCATCTAGTGCTGCTGTGAATGAAAGTGTAAAACTGGCGAAAAAAGTAGCATCTGGTACAGACCGTTTTGTCAATGCAGTACTTCGTAATGTAGACAGACAACGCGAAGATATTGGTGTAGATACCCTAGCTACTTCAGAAGAGGAACGGATTTCCTATATTTATAATCAACCTCTTTGGCTAGTCCGTTTATGGATGGACCAACGAGGGATAGAAGAAACGATGGATCTCTGTGAGTGGTTCAATGAAACACCTTTATTAACGGCACGAGTGAATACATTACGAATCAGTCGTCAAGATTTATTAGAAGAGCTTTCACAGGCAAACTGGGTGGTAGAGCCAAGTCATATGATTCCAGATGCAATTATCATTAAAGCTCATAAAGGTCAATTGCAGGAAGCAAAATGGGTGCAAGAGGGATTGATGACATTTATGGACGAAGCATCTATGGCTGTGGCTTACGCAGTACAACCTCAACAACATATGCAGATTTTAGATACCTGTGCAGCACCGGGAGGTAAAACATTGCATATGGCAACCCTAATGAACAATACAGGAACCATCGTAGCTACGGATATTCATGAGCATAAGGTAGAACTGTTACAGGCAAATGCCAAACGCATGGGGATGTCTAATGTACAGACTCAACAAGGTGATGCTACAGTAAAAGAGGCACAATGGAAAGATTCTTTTGATGCCGTACTTGTAGATGCACCATGTTCAGGCCTAGGAATTTTACAGAAGAAACTAGATATGCGTTGGCGAAAAGAGGAATCCCAATTACAAGAATTGCCAAAGTTACAGCAACAAATATTGCAAAATGCAAGTTCCTATGTAAAAGTAGGGGGACACTTGGTGTATTCCACATGCACTATAAATACTTTGGAAAATGAAGGGGTTGTGGAAAGATTTTTACAAGAAAACCCTAATTTCGTCTTAGAAGATGTGGCTCCACTGTTGCCGTTTGCAGCAGAAGGCCCTATGGTTACTTTATTGCCACACGTATATGATATGGACGGATTTTTTATAGCCCGTTTACGTAAGGAGAGAGCATGATAGAATTAATTGGACTTTCATTGCCAGCTTTAAGTAAAGTTGTAACAGATGGAGGGTTTCCCAAATTCAGAGCGAAACAGATTATGGATTATATCTATCAACGTCACGTATTCTCTATGGAAGATATGTTACAGCTTCCACAGACAATGCGTGAATGGCTTACCACACACTGTACGATTACATTACCTACGGTGGTGCGAGAATCTACTAGTTCTGATGGAAATACAAAAAAGTTATTGCTCAGATATTCTGATGGGCATCAAGTAGAAACAGTACTGATGAAGCAACATTATGGCAACTCTGTGTGTTTATCTTCCCAAGTGGGATGTGCGATGGGATGTATCTTTTGTGCATCTACTACAGAAGGTTTGTTCCGGAATCTAACAGTAGCTGAAATTGTAGGTCAGTTATTACTCTTTGAAAGCATCATCAAAGAAGAAGTGCACTCTATCGTTGTCATGGGATCAGGAGAGCCATTACAAAACTTCGACCATACCATGGAAGCATTGCAATTTATTCATGAAAAAGAAAGCTTTAATATAGGTTATCGTCGTATGACGGTGTCCACTTGTGGATTAGTACCGAATATTTATCGTTTTGCGGAACTGGGCTTGCCTATCACATTGGCATTATCCTTGCATGCTACGACAGATGAAAGTCGAAAGAAAATTATGCCTATAGGCGCCACCTATGCGTTACAAGACGTGTTAGATGCTGTGGCGGAGTATTATCGACGGACGGATCGACGTGTGACCTTTGAATATATTTTGATTAAAGATGTGAATGCCTCTGAAAAGGAAGCTCATGAACTCGGTATGATTGCAAAAGAGTTTCCACATTGTAATGTCAACTTAATTCCTGTCAATGGAAATGAACATATTAATTTATATAAACCGTCATTAAAAGCTATGCAAGAATTTAAGTCTATTGTCGAATCCTACGACGTGTCTGTGACGATTCGTAAAGAAATGGGTGATGAAATTCAAGCAGCTTGTGGACAGTTGAAAATACAACATCAACAATCTTTGAAAGAAGGGATGTTATGATTAGTTTAGGAATCAGTAAAACTGGATTAGTTCGCCAACGTAATGAAGACCGTTTTTATGCCCAAGGGCCACTACTCATTGTAGCAGATGGTATGGGCGGCTATACCGGTGGAGAATATGCTAGTACCATGGTAGTCGATACTATTGTAGAAGTAGTCAATGAGTCTACTGAAATATCTACCGAAGTATTAGAGAATGCTATTTTAAAAGCAAATCGCATGGTCTATGAAAAGAGCCAATCCTATAAGGAGTTGGAAGGTATGGGGACCACAGCGGTTGTTGCGTATGTTCAAGAAGATACCCTGTATTGGGCTCATGTAGGAGATAGCCGCTTGTATCTGTATGGACAAGAAGGTTTACATCGGATGACAAAAGATCATTCTATGGTGCAGCAATTAGTGGAAGCAGGTACGATTACTGAAGATGAAGTGATTCATCATCCGAAACGAAATATGTTGACTCGAGCCATCGGAGTGTATGAAACTGTAGAAGTAGATACAGGCGTAGTTGAAGTGCATCAGAATGACCGTATCCTATTATGTAGTGACGGTTTATCTGGTTATATTGAAGAGTCTAAGATTGAACAAGTACTTTCAGAAGAGAATAATGAAAGTAGAGCTTTGGAAGATTTAGTGCACCTTGTGTATGATGCGGGAGCACGAGATAATGTAACAATCGTACTTGGACGTATATAAAGAGGTGACTTATGGATAGACATACATTAGTAGGATTGGTCTTTGACCATCGCTATGAGGTACAACAGAAGATAGGCGTTGGTGGTATGGCCGATGTATATCGTGGGAAAGATACACTATTGGGACGACCTGTGGCTATTAAAATTCTGCATCAAAATTTTGGTAGTGATCAAGATTTTGTAGCTCGTTTTAAACGTGAAGCGCAAGCAGCAGGGAAACTAAATCATCCGAATGTAGTGAGCATGTACGATGTTGGATTTGATCAAGGCTTTCATTACATTATTATGGAATATGTATCTGGATGTACGTTGAAAGAATATATTCAGCATCATGGTGATCAGGTGACAGTGCAAGAAGCGGTAAAAATTACAGTAGCTATTGCAGAGGGTCTAGAGCACGCCCACATGATGGGTATTGTCCACTGTGATGTAAAGCCACATAATATATTGATTACTGATTCTGGACGTGTGAAAGTGACGGATTTTGGTATTGCTAGAGCTATTAACTCTGCTACCACTATGATGTATACCAACTCTGTCATGGGGTCAGCTCATTATATTTCCCCAGAACAAGCTAGCGGTAAGAGCATCAATGTGAGCACAGATATTTATTCATTAGGGGTTGTCCTTTATGAATTATTAACGGGAGAAGTTCCTTTCAGAGGGGAAACACCTGTTAGTGTAGCCTTACAACATGTGAAAGATCGTGTGGTGGCACCGCGAATCAAGAATCCTATGATTCCACCACAATTAGAGCAAGTAGTATTGATGGCTCTAGAAAAAGAACCAGGCAAACGTTTTGGATCCATTTCTGAAATGATTCAAGCCTTACGTATGTCATTAGGCTATCGTGGTGGTACTTCAGCACGACCAATGCAGCATGATTTTGCGACACAAGTGTTGCCACCTATGGAAGCAGACGTTATGGAAGAAGAGGATGAACCACAAGAAGGTATATTGGCAAAATTAGGTAGTTTACCACAAAAATATGTGATCGGTGGTGCCGTGTTTGCCTTCTTATTAGCCTTTTTATGGGCATTTTTGAGCTTTGGTAACTTCTGGAGTAACTCTACTGTGGACGTGCCGAATGTGGTAGGTAAACAGTTAAGTGTAGCTACGAGATTATTGGAAGAGCGACATCTTCGAGTCTCTAGTTCAGAAGTAACTAATTCGGATGTGCCAGCAGGACAGGTCATTTCACAAAGCCCTGAACCAGGGGAATCTGTAAAAGAACAACGTATGGTACATTTAGTTGTCAGCAAAGGTGCTGGAGATATTACGATACCGGACTTGCAAGGTATGAGCTTTGATCAGGCTAGAGAAAAATTAAAAGCCTTAGGCTTATCGATTGGTAAAATATCTTATGAAAGTGATTCTAGTAAAGACGATGGCGTAGTCATTAGCCAAGGCTTGCAAGCAGGAGGTAAAGCCTCCAAAGGGGCTACTGTAGATATTACGATTAATCAAACTAAGTCGACTACCGTAGAGATTCCGAATGTTGTGGGGATGACCATTAAAGAAGCAAAAGAAGCCTTAGGAAATTTAGGTTTAAGTATTAGTAAGATTTCTGGATCCAATGAAGATTCTGCCGTTGTTACAGCTATCAGTCCTGCGCCAGGTTCTTCGGTGAAACGGGATGAAAGCATTACATTGGTGGGACAACCAAAAGATGGCAAAAAAGATGAAGCTAATGCGAAACAAAGTGGTACTACTAAAGGTGTTGTAGATGTGACGGTACCGAATGGACGTGCTTCTCAACATGTGAAATTAGTAGTCATCGATGATGATGGTGGACATGTTGTCTATGATGGCACTAATGCGCCAGGAGACCGCATTGTGAAAAGTGTATCTGGCTCTGGTAATGTACGAGTTCAAATCTACTTAAATAATGCATTAGTACAAGAGCAATCCTTATAGGAGAGACTATGAAACAAGGTGTTGTAATTAAGAATATGAATGGCTACTTTTATGTGCAAACTCCAAGTGGAGACGTACATGAATGTAAGGTTCGAGGACGGTTAAAGAAAGAACGATATTCTCTTTTAGTAGGGGATACGGTGAGCATTACAGACGATGGTTGGATTGACTCTATTGAAGAGAGAAGAAACTCATTACGTAGACCAGCTATTGCCAATATTGATCAAGTCATTGTAGTAGTGGCCGCACGAGAGCCAGATATTCATCCTTTATTATTGGATCGTCTATTAGTGATGATTCATCATAGTCATATACATCCCATACTAGTGATTAATAAATATGATTTACATACAGAAGACACAGTGAAACTGAAATCTATCTATGAAAACATCGGTTACACTGTACTCTGTACATCGACGTATACTGGTGAAGGTATTGATGAGTTACGCCATGTATTACATGGTAAAATCAGCGCCTTTGCCGGCCCTTCCGGGGTAGGTAAAAGTAGTTTGCTCAATGCAGTGGATCCGAACTTTGCCTTTCAAACAG
>CAUVRW010000054.1:0-6397 GCA_963554425.1 uncultured Veillonella sp. | reverse complement strand
TGTTAATGGAAGTCATGGCAGTCTTGTCAGAAATGAAAATTAACATTTCCAATATCAATGCCAAAACAGATGACTCGAAAGATGTGACCATCCACTTAATGCTAGATATTAAAGATGTGTCGCAACTTGACTTTGTGATGACAAAACTACGACGTGTAAAAGATGTGTATTCCGTACATCGAGGAGGGAAAGCATGAGAGCCGTTGTGCAACGTGTAAGTTCTTCTTCCGTTACCGTGGATGGATCTGTTATCGGTAGCACGAAGCAAGGCCTTCTAGTGCTGTTAGGAGTGACAGATACAGATACAGCAGAAGATGTACAATACATTTGTGAAAAGGTCAGCCATCTGCGCATCTTTGAAGATGAACAAGATAAAATGAATCTATCTGTAATGGATGTAGGTGGTGAGGTGTGCGTAGTTTCGCAGTTTACTCTCTACGGAGATGCTCGCAAGGGGCGTCGGCCGAATTTTATGAAAGCAGCCCCACCAGCTATGGCAGAACGATTGTATTTGGAGGTTGTAGAGGCTTTCAAAGAAAAAGGTTTAACAGTGAGTACTGGTCAATTTCAAGCTCATATGCAAGTATCATTAGTCAATGATGGACCTGTGACGATTCTGTTAGATAGTAGTAAAGAATTTTAATGGAGTTACTAGATGAAGTTATATTATATGCCTTTAGGATCCTATGGAACCAATTGTTATATTGCACATAATGAAGCAGATAATACGTGCCTTATTACTGATCCAGGTGACGAAGGGGAGAAGTTAAAAGAAATTCTAGACAGTCATGAAATGAAAGTGCAAGGAATTTTACTAACTCATGGTCACAGTGATCATATTGGAGCTGTAAAAACCTTGGTGGATGCGTATCATGTGCCAGTGTATATTCACGAAGGTGATGCGGAGTATCTGACGAATCCAGAGGTGAATTTAAGTGCCCATTCTGGTCGTTATATAACGGCAGAAGTGGATGATGTTCGCTATGTGAAAGAGGGCGATACGATTTCCTTAGGTGACACTACCTTTACTGTGATTGAAACACCAGGTCATACACCAGGTGGAGTATGTTATTACACAGAGGGAACTTTACTGGCAGGGGATACCTTGTTCCAAGGGTCAATAGGCAGGACGGATTTTCCTAATGGAGATTTTGACGTATTAAGTAAGGGGATTAAAGAAAAGCTATATACATTGCCAGAAGATACAAAGGTCTATCCTGGACATGGACCAGAAACAACAATTGGCGATGAAAAGCAATTTAATCCATTTGTACGGTAGGTGATAGGATGGGAGATAAATCTATACAATATTGGCTACGCTGTATTTTACTGATTTTAGCGAGTATAGGTCTAACGATTGCATTACCGGTAGTGATTCCCTTAGTGATTGCTATTATTTTAACCTTGCTCTTATGGCCTTGGGTAAATATGACGCAACAATATATTCGAAAGTATTGGAAACAATGCCCACGATGGTTAGCTATTATTCCATCTTTCGTGGTAGTGGCACTCGTATCTACCGTGTTGGTTCGATATGTGATGGTACCAGTAATTAGTGAATTAACAAAATTATTAATTAACTTACCATATGTATTAGACCAATTTGTAGAAGTGGTAAAAGGATTACAAGGTATCGATGGTGAAAGTATCATACCACATCAATTTGAAGGTGTGATTAATTCAACTCTAGTTACGATTGGTAATTATGGAGTGGATTTAGCACAACGTGGTGTGCTTGCTATTGTTTCCTTTGCTAGTACCTTATTACAATTGTTATTAGTACCGATTTTAACATTTTATTTACTGAAAGATGGACGTAGTATTAAACGGGCTATATTAAATATTTTTTCCAGCCCTACTTCAGCTCATTTGGAAGACGTAGTGAATGATATTATTCGTACTTTAGGAGGATATTTACGGGGACAATTGCTATTAGCAAGTAATATGTTTTGCCTTACATTTATCGTATGCTATTGCTACGATTTGCCGTATCCTCTTGTATTAGCAGTATTAGCGGGTATCGCGGAGTGGATTCCTATCATTGGACCATTTATTAGTGCGGCGCCAGCCATTATTTTAGCCGCTGTTATTAGTGGTCCTCTAGCCGTAAAAGTTGCCATTACATATGGGATCTTGCAAGTGCTAGATGGACAAATTATTATGCCTAAGATTATGGGGCATGTTATTAATCTTCCCCCATTAGTTATTATTACAGCCATTTTTGTGGGAGGCTATTTCTTTGGGATGATCGGTATGATGACTGCCGTACCATTGACAGCTGTAGCACAAATTATAGCAAAACGGTTGTGGTATTTTAATAAATATTATAGTTTACAGAAAGAGGAACATCATGGATAAAGCAATGGAAGTACAAGCAACAATGGAAAAATTAAAAGAGCGTATTAAAGATAAAAAATATAAATTAACAACACAACGTCAAATTATCTTACAAACGTTTATTGAAGCAGAAGAGAAGCACTTAAGTGCAGAAGATGTGTATATTTTAGTGAAAAAGAACAATCCAGATATTGGTTTAGCTACGATTTACCGTACATTGGACTTATTCACTGAGTTAGACTTAGTGAAACGTTTGGATTTTGGTGATGGTCGTAATCGCTATGAATTAAATAGCGATGAATTATCTCATTTCCATCATCATTTGATTTGTGTTAAGTGTGGCTGTGTGAAAGAATTTGAAGATGATATGTTGGAAACATTAGAATCCATTATCGCTAAAAAATTGAACTTCCATACCACAGACCATCAATTAAAAGTATACGGTTTCTGTGGCGAATGTCATGAAAAGGCAAAACAAGCAGAATCTGAAAAAGAACATGCATAATACATATAGCTATGAAGGACCTATGGAGTTAGGTTCTGTCATAGCTCATCAATGTGGTGCAGTGGGATTGTTTTCATCGAAAGACAACCCTGACTTTATTATATATGTATCGGATATTAGGGAATCTGGCTCTAGTCCTTATGTACAAGGTCTATTTCCCATAGAGTATAGGCAAAATGAGTCTACTCCGAGTGTGTTAGTACAATTTGGGGATATTATCAGTGAACTAGAGGCAGATACTGATGGTACACAGTTGGTAGTACAGTTGTTCTGCCATACTAGAGTACAAGAAGAGCTATTAGAGACTGGTATACAGAGACCATCAGAGTTATACGCAGACTATCTTCATATATGGTCTATTTCTGAAAAAGACACTGTGGAAGGTCGAAAACTGATAGGCAGAGAAGTCTTATCAAAGCTTAGACGTATATTGGGTGTGAGGGCTAGTTTATGGGGCACTTTAGTAGGCGTACGGCCTACAAAGTTGACCCATAAACTATGGGACTCCTTAGGTGATTTAGAGAAGGTTCGGCAAGAACTGGAAAGTACCCATAGTATTAGCCATGTGAAGTGGAAATTATTAGAGCAAGTGGCAGTACTGGAACGCCCGTATGTAGCACATGTACAACAATCTCCTAAGGAGATTAGTTTGTATAGTGGTATTCCTTTCTGTGAAACTCATTGTACCTATTGTTCCTTTCCCTATGGACTTATTCAGAATTATGGAAAGATACAGGACTTTGTGGATGTCTATCATCGTGATATAGAACATATGAAAAGACTTGTTAAAATACATGGTTTAGAGGTACAATCGTTATACATGGGTGGAGGAACTCCAACCAGTTTAGGAGATGGAGACTTTCACCATATTGTGCATGCATTGGGAGATGTGATTCCAAAGGGCCGTGAGTTTACTGTAGAAGCCGGGCGTCCTGACTCATTGAATGCTAACAAGGTTCAATCTATTGTAGATGCGGGTGTTACTAGGATTAGCTTGAATCCCCAAACGATGCAGGATGATTTGTTGCGTATCATTGGCCGTGGTCATAGCGTTGCAGAATTTTTATCTATCTATGAGTATGTGGCGAGTCACACAAATTGTTCTATCAATATGGATTTTATTGCAGGATTACCACGTCAAACAGTAAAAAATATGGAAGAGAATGTGCAATACATTGAGCAGTTACGTCCTCATAATGTAACTGTCCATACATTAGCGTTGAAAAAAGGTAGTCCTTTATATGGGAGTAGCTTTGCCAAAGAGATTCCTTCTGAGGATATGGTCCAAACCATGTTAGATGAAACCCATGAAGCATTATTACAATTAGGATATATACCATACTATATGTATCGTCAACAATACATGGTGGGGCAAATGGAGAACATTGGCTACACCTTGCCAAACTATGAAAGCATTTATAATATACAAATGATAGAAGAACGTCAGCCCATACTTTCTATAGGACCAGGTAGTGTCTCTAAATGGATAGGTGGCAGTGATTTTAGACAACAAAAACAATACATGCCGAAAGATGTAGATACGTATATTCAAGATATACAACGACTATTAGAGAAACGCGATTTACTAAGTAATGAACATTGGAGGGACAGCTAGTGGCTATTCAAAAACCAAGAGGGACACAGGATTTATTGCCGAGTGTTCTTGGAAATTGGTACTATATTGAAAATACCATTCGTCGATTATGTAAGACCTATGGATTTGAAGAAGTTCGTACGCCTATGTTTGAAGAAACAGGCTTATTTTTACGCGGTATTGGGGAAACTACAGATATCGTACAAAAAGAAATGTATTCCTTTCCTACAGGAGATAAAAAAGATCAATCCTATACATTGCGTCCAGAAGGAACTGCTTCTGCGGTGCGTGCGTATTTAGAAAATAAAATTTATGGACAAGAATCGATTACAAAATGGTTCTATATTGGACCTATGTTCCGCCACGACAAGCCACAAGCAGGTCGCTATCGTCAATTCCACCAATTTGGTGTGGAATTGTTAGGTACACAAGCCCCAAGTGCTGATGCGGAATGTATCTCTTTGGTGCTGCAACTATTGCGTGACTTAGGTTTAAAAGATTTGAATGTAGAGGTAAACTCTGTAGGTTGTCCAACGTGTCGCCCTGCGTATAGAGAGAAATTAATTGCTTTCTTTGAACCAAAAAAAGAAGAACTATGTGAACTTTGTCAAAGTCGCTTATACAAGAACCCATTGCGTATCCTTGACTGCAAAGAAGAAAAATGCCAACAATTGGCAGTAGGTGTTCCGGAGTTAAGTGAAAATTTATGTGAAGAGTGTCAAGATCATTTCCATCATGTGAAAGAATACTTAACAGCAGCTGGCGAGAAATTCAGTTTAAATCCACGCTTGGTTCGCGGTTTAGACTATTACACGAAAACTGCTTTTGAAGTACAGTACACTCCATTGGGGTCTCAAAGTGCTGTTGCTGGTGGTGGCCGTTATGATGGTCTAGTAGAAGAACTAGATGGACCACATACACCTGCGGTAGGCTTTGCGATGGGTATGGAACGGTTATTGTTGGCTCTAGAAAAACAAGGTTTGTTGCCAGAGCCAACACAAGAAGATTCCGTCTTCGTAGTGGCATTAGGAGAAATGGCACAAAAAGAGGCTTTCAGAATTACAAATACTTTGCGTAATGCCTATGTAAAAGCAGAAATGGAAGGTTCTGGTAAATCTATGAAGAGCCAAATGAAGTATGCTAACAAAATTAACGCAAAATATGTTATTATAATTGGTGATAATGAATTAGCTGAAGGTAAGGTCATCTTAAAATATATGGACACATCTGAACAAGAAACAGTATCCTTAGCTGAGATTACAAACCGTATAACTGAGTTAGTGAAAGGAAATTAGAATGGAAACTATGAAAGGTTTACACCGTACACATCATTGTGGAACTATCGGTGCAGAACAAGTAGGAACAGAAGTGGTTCTTTGCGGTTGGGTAGAGCGCCGTCGTGACCATGGTGGATTGATTTTTATTGATTTACGTGACCGCTCTGGGGTTGTGCAAATCGTGGCATCTCCTGATCACAATATGGAGTCCTTCCATAAAGCAGAAGATGTACGTAATGAATATGTATTGTGCGTACGCGGTACAATTACAGAACGTGATGCAGCAGCTGTAAATCCTAACTTACCAACTGGTAAATATGAAATGTACTGTGAAGAATTGCGTGTATTGAATGCAGCGAAGACACCTCCATTCTATATTCAAGATAATATCGATGTAGATGAAAATATTCGTTTAAAATATCGCTATTTAGATCTTCGCCGTCCAGAAATGCAAGCAAACTTGATCTTGCGTCATAAAGTGACAAAAGCGATGCGCGATTTCTTTGACAACAATGGTTTCTTGGAAATTGAAACACCAATGTTGACAAAAAGTACACCAGAAGGAGCTCGTGACTACTTAGTTCCATCTCGTGTAAATCCTGGTACATTCTATGCATTGCCACAATCTCCACAAATTTTTAAACAAATTTTGATGGTAGCTGGCTATGAAAGATATTTCCAAAT
>CAUVRW010000053.1:0-6415 GCA_963554425.1 uncultured Veillonella sp. | reverse complement strand
GATGAAATTACAAAAGCATGGTCAGGAATGACAACAAGAGGATACAAAAATCTTAAAGGATTGAAAAAAGAAAATTTAAGGGATAATATGACTACCCTTGAAATAGTTCTCAATATGCTTGCAGAAGCTACGACAACAGAGCTTACTAAAACGATCAAGCCTAAAGGGTTAGAAGAAAATAGAAAAGTTGCTAAAGAGGGAGGTGGTATAGCAGGTAATGCCAGAAAGGCAATAGAAGAAAGAACCGGTAAAACTGTAATCAGTCCTAAAAATGCAGTAGATATGTCAAAACTAATAGAGGATGTTGTAAAAGATCCTATCATAGAAAATACAAATCCTGAAGATAAAAAATAATAATATAACAACTGAAATTAAAATATTTCAAATAGATAGCAAAATAAAATGCATGCTATACAGTATATAGATTGCTATATACGTTAGCATGCATTTTAACGTTATAATTGTACTTTCACACCATAAATGATGTTGACTAACTCAGCCATAGCCTCAGGCGTTTCTAGTCCAGGGTTCAATAAGAACCATTGGGATGGTAAGAAAATAACTTTGTCATGTTTCACAGCTTGTAATTGATTCCAAGCTGGGTTGCTAGTCATTTCTTTGGCAAAGGTTGCATTGATTTCATCCTTTTTACCCATGGTAACGACAAGGATTATGTCCGGGTTATCTACTGTTAAGGTTTCTAAGGAATAAGGCACTGTTTTAGAAGTCACATTATCTTTTAAATGTTGTTCTACTACATTGGTAATACCCAATTCACGAACCATAGATGCCGTGATTGCTAGTGGAGTTTCTGCTGTTACCGATTTACCAGTAGCTCGTAATACAGCGACTTTGACAGGTTTATCTTTAGGGACAGCAGCTTTCACAGTATCGATTTTTTTATTGTAATCTTCGATGACAGATTTGGCCTTGTCTTCTGTATGGAAAATATTTCCTAATAATGTTAATAATGGAATATTATCATTGATTCCATCATAGTTAATCAAAATAGATGGAATATTATTGCTATCTAGTTTCCCTTTGAATTTTTCATGCTGGCTAGGTAATCCTAATACTAAATCGGGATGTAGACCAACTAATTGTTCCATATTAGGACTGGCTGTATGGCCTATGCTTGGTAATGATTCAATTTCACTAGGTAATTTTTCGTTACTTTCAACACGAGCGATGGCTTTGCCACCTACAGCATAGATCATTTTAGAAATAGAGTTAGATAGGGATACCACCTTGGATGGGTTGGCAGGGATTGTATAGGTCTGATCTTGATACGATACAGTACGAGTTGTTTCTGTTGTAGTAGGGCCAGTTTTTGTGCATCCACCTAGTAACAAAGAAGTGGAGAGTAGAACAGCGCTACAAATTTTAAGATATGTTTTCATTGTATATTTCTTTCAAATAAGGGGATACGAATCGTATCCCCTATTGTTAAATACTATAGTATTGTAAACACAATGCAATTATTTTACTAATGCATCATATGCTTCGGAAGCACGTTCTGCAAAGATATCACGGATTTGTTGGTTTTCACCAGCACCATGGATGTAAGTATCTACAGTGAATCCTTCTTTCATAAGGATATTTTTATGAGAATCAGGTTCGTCACCAGCCATATCGTTGTTTGCATGATCACCAGCCACCATCATTAATGGCATTAATGTCACGTGTTTGATACCTTTTTCTTTCAATTGAGGGATTACTGTTTCAAGGTTTGGCCATCCTTCAACTGTGTAAAGGTATGTATTTTGGAATCCCATGGAATCGATACGATCTTGGATGACTGCATAGTATGCATTAGATGGATCTGGAGTACCATGAGCCATAATCAATACAGCAGAATCTTTTGTTTGAATCATAGGGAATTGGGAAGAGTATGCTTTTAATGCTTGTTCAATATCATCGCGTTGTTCTTCTTGGCCCATCCAGTACATTAAAGGTAAACCTAATGTCATTTTTTTGAAGTCTTGTTTGTGATGGTTGAATACGGCACCAGCATAGTTATATTCCATACCTGGAATCATATTTAATGTTGTTAAAGCAACACGAGTGTATCCATCAGCTTTTAATTGGTCTAATGCTTCTTCTGGAGTAGGGTATGTAATACCTTCATGGGCTTTAATGCGATCAATAATAATATGGGATGTGAAAGCAGTGACTACTTTCACATTTGGATGTTGTGCTTTGATTTCATTGATAGTAGCATCAATTGTTTTTGCACGAGTATCTTTGAAAGTAGTGCCAAAGGACATAACTACGATAGCATCTTTATTCATTGCGTTTTTCATCATTGGATTTTCGTATGTGCGAACACCAATGGAAGCTGCTTCTTGTAATGCTGGAGTTGCATCTTTTACTTCAGAGTTTAACATGTACGCCGCATCAGTAGATTGAGAAACGCCGAAAGCTGCAGTTACTGCTAATGCCGCAATCATAGCGCCTTTAGAAAAGAATTTCATAATAATTCTCCTTACCTAAAACTAGAATATACCCAAAAGCATGAATCTTTATTTCCCTATTCATACTTCATTATTATTATATTCCTAGCTGTGACAAGTGTCAATGAAATATAAACATATAATCATGAAAGTTAGATATGATTAAAGTATATTATCATGAACTCATCGTCTAAAATATAAATATAATTTTACAATTCGTGAATCAAATGGAGCATTTGAAATCCATATGGAGTAGATGTGATATTTGATTAGGTCTATAATACAAATGATTAATATTATCAAATTTATTTGTATTTATAGGAAGATGGTGGAATGCTATGCATTATTCTAAGCCGTATCAGAAACGTTTACTTACTGGTGCAGTCATGAGTTGGATGGCTTGTTCTTGGTATCTACTTGGTGGATTAGCACCTGTACAGGCAGAAGGATCTGTGTTTGTTACAGCAGACCGTGCACAAGAAGAAGCAAAATATAACTCTCAACAAGTGCAAATCATTACTAAAAAAGATATTGAACAAAAGCAGGCTAAATCTGTGGAAGATATCGTATTTACACAAGCTGGTGTAAGTCGTACAGTGGACAGCATGGGTCGTGTCGGTGTATCGATTCGTGGTGCTGAACCTCGTCATACATTAATTCTTGTAGATGGACAGCCAGTGATGGGTGAATTTGCAAAGTACCAAGGTCAAGGTGATGAATTACAACGACTAGGTACAGAAAATGTTGAACGTATAGAAATTATCCAAGGCGCAGCCAGTGCAAAATATGGATCCGATGCCATTGGTGGTGTTATCAATGTCATCACGAATAAACCAAATAAAAATGCGAATATCCGCATCAATGGTGAAAGTATTCGTTCCCGTGGCGATCAAGGTTTGTTCCCATATAGTAACTTCTTTATGCGTGCTGACTCTGGTCAACAAGGTAAATTACGTGTCAATATTCATGGTAGTAAACGTGATATCGTTCCTGTATATGCTGCAAGAGAAAGAAAAGAAGTGCCATTTGGTAACGCTACTGTCAATGAACAATTCCCTAAAAATTCCTTAAGGTATTACGGAACAAACTCCAATTTAGGATTGTCTGCGATTTATGATGTGAATCAAAATAATTCATTTACCTTTACAACAGACCGTTATAACGAAGATTTAGAACGTTTTGTAAAACGTACAAACTCTGAAGATGAACCACAAGTTCATTACAAACGTGATTTAGATAGAAATAAAAGTAATCTTTCCTATGCAGGACAAGATGAAAAAAGCAATTGGAAGGTTGAATTAAACTATACTCGTACGAAAGAAGATGATGTAACCTTAACAAGTGAGTATGGTCGTAGTAATTATGAAGGTAAAAACACATTGAACTATGTGGACAATGTGGACCATAAACAATGGAGCTTTAATATCACTGGAGACACTCAAGCCAACGATAATCACTTACTTTCTTATGGTTTTGGATATACTACTGAAAGTGGTGAAGGTAGTCGATTAAAAAGTGCCCCTCATACATGGGTACGTAATATTGACCCATGGGATTATGATAAAAGTTTAGCTGTCAAACACGGTAAACCAGAAAGTACCATTTATCGACATTCTTTCAAAGAAAATAGTGATGGCGTATTGCAATGGGATAAAGAAAAAGAATGGTATGGCTACGATCATACAGATAAAACGAGTGTACCAGAGTTTACTTATGAAGATTTCAAAAACTATTTAGACCCAGAGGCTAATCTAGACCCTGCCGCATTCCATGGACTTGTGTATAACTCTGGATATACACCAAACAATATGGAATCCCGTAATCCAGAAGCATTGAAACGATTCAAGGCATTCAACGATAAATTAAATGAAATTCCGTACAATAAAGAACTGATTGCTAAATATGGCCCAGGTCATCAAGGAACTGAAACCATTGATGGGGTCAAACCACCTGTAATTAATAAAGATTATTTAGCTTTATTCTATTACATGGAAGATCCATCTTTCAAAATTGTACGACCTCAATTTAATGGCGGTCATTTTAAAGATGAATACAATAAACGCATTAACCAACAAACCATGGGTAGTGCAAGATTACGGAAACAGCACTTCTTCTTGCAAGACACATGGCAAATCAATAAAGATACTTTGTTACAACCAATTGTACGTTTAGATCATAGTGATTTATTTGGGTCTCATATGACTTTCAATATGGGTGTTACTCACAATGTAGGTGGTAATGCACATCGTCGATTGAAAGCGAATGTGGGCACTAGTTATACAGAGCCAGGTATGGGTGAATTATACTATAACTGGGAAATGTTTGGACCTACGGTAACGAATGTGGCTCCATTGTCTGGTGGACGTGCTCGTTTAGGTTGGTATTGGATTGGCAACCCAACATTAAAACCTGAAAAGTCGAAAAATATAGATATTTCCTTTGAAGGAGAAAATAAAAATACCTATATGAAATTGACGGCTTTCCGCAATCAAATCCGCAACTATATGACCATTGCTAATACTGGACATTTAATGGATTTCTATCCATATCTTGATGAAAGTACTTATTTCGGGGCTACAAAATATGCGCATGCTCAAGATATGCTATATACATTCCGCAACATCGGTAAAGCTCGTGTCAATGGTGTTGAACTAGAAGTGAAACAACGGTTGAATGACCATGCGAAATTGAAAGTAGGTTATACATATTTAGATGCAGTGAATAAAACAAATCCAGATATGCCAAAACGATTGTTGGACAAACCGATGCATAAACTCGACTTAGGCTTGGAATTAGAAGATAAAGTAAGTGGCTGGAGTGGCAATATTTGGACTGATTATTACTATGGTATGCTTGATAGTAACTCTGTTGCTGGTGGTGGTAACTATATTACATCACAGGTAAATCCAGAAAATAACGATAAGTCTATTATCACCTACGAGTTCAATACGAAAAAAACAGCGGATATGTACAAGAAGAAAACCTATGGTATTTGGAATATGATTGTACAGAAAAAAATCGATAAAGATTCCCTTGTGTACTTTGGCATGAACAACCTATTCAACCATCGTGATGATGATCGTGCTCTACAAGGACGTCAGTTCCGATTTGGTATGAACTTAAAATTTGGCTCCGATGGTTCTAGTACTTCTAAACATACTGATGCTAATGCTGTAGCAATGAATGGAACAACTTCAATCACAGAACATGGTGTATCGAAAACTCAAGAAGCTCTAACGCCGTCAGTATTAGAATCTCAATTTGACCAACATCGAGAAAAAGGTGCTACTGTAGTGGGAGATATCCGCTTCGGTGGTGATAGTCATTTAGGTAGTGATCGACCAGCGAACCGTGTGACAGCAGTCAGCTCAATTAGTGATGGAGCATTGAAAAACTTACAAGATAAAAATGAACATGGTTTCCATAGTCGCTTACGCTTAGGTGTTGATGCTCGTGTGGGCGATCATACGAATGTAAAAGTAGTCGCTACAGCACAAGGTCAAGAAGGTGTCGATGCATCGCATGTCACAACAGGGCCTAAAGGACTTTCTCATAGTCGTTTGGAAACATTAGATGTCACTGATCATCATGCTAAATGGGACTTTAGTGTCGGTCGATTGACTGAGAAATTTGGTATGACTGGCTATTGGTTTAATAAGGAATTTGATGGACTACGCAGTGTTTGGACTAGTGATAAAGACCAATTGCGTATTGGTTATGGTGACTTCCGTCATAGTACAGGTATTGAAGATTCTGCATATACCCATGCAATTTTCACTAAATTCAAACGTCCTCCAACTGTTGATGAATTCGTAGGAACAACCTTTGATTACACGGGTCTTTCTGAAGAAGATAAAAAATTAGTAGGTGGTGCAAAAGTTGAAAAAGTCGTGAAGGATGCACCAAATACAATTAATTTCTATCAATAATTGAAAGCCTTACAAGGGGATTACAAATCACTA
>CAUVRW010000052.1:0-6415 GCA_963554425.1 uncultured Veillonella sp. | reverse complement strand
ACTTATAATTTTTTTATTTCCATGAAAGGTTTCCTATGAAAGCATTAGTATTATCTAGCGGCGGTGTCGATTCCACTACCTGCTTGGCCATGGCCATCGATGCCCTCAGCACAGACAACGTGAGTGCCCTTTCCATTTGGTATGGGCAAAAGCACAAAAAAGAATTAGATTCCGCCAAAGCCATTGCCAGCTATTATGGTGTTCCTCACTATGAACTAGACCTGACGCAGGTTATGTCCTATTCCAATTCGTCCCTCTTATCTTCTTCTACTGAAAGTATCGATCACCGCACCTATAGTGAACAAATTGCAGAAAGCGGTTCAGTGTCTACCTATGTACCGTTTCGCAATGGACTCATCCTCTCCATGGCAGCTAGCTTAGCTCTTAGCCTCTATCCAGATGAGGAAGTGACCATTTATATCGGTGCTCATGCTGACGATGCTGCGGGCAATGCCTATCCAGACTGTCGACCTGACTTTAATCACCATATGAATGAAGCCATTTACATTGGTTCCTATAATAAAGTTCGTCTCTATGCACCACTGAATACAATGAATAAAACACAAGTTGTAGAAGAAGGGCTACGATTACAAGTACCCTATCATCTAACATGGTCTTGCTACGAAGGTGGCGATACTCCTTGCCACACCTGTGGGACTTGTCGTGATAGAGAGCAAGCTTTCACTGATAACGGCATCGTGGATCCTTTACTACTATGATAATGTACAAAAAAGCTATTCAAACCTAACGGAATGAATAGCTTTTATTGTTCTTTCGTCACTTCGATGACCTGACTTGAGTTCGCATCAATCGTCACATACATGGTATCTCCATGGATAGTCAACACCATATGATATCGAGCAATATATCCTTTTGTTTCCAAATCCCAACGAACTAGTCGAGCATCACTACCCAACATAGCAATTGCTACTTGTGTAGCTTCATCAGGATTGATTACATTTCCTAAATCAATGGCAGCAGATTCTACCATTGATTCTTTCGCACTCTCTACAGCAGCACTTAATACTTGTCCCGTTGTGGCATCAATGGTCACACTATGACCTGCTTCAGAGGATACACCCGCTACTTCGTAACTTTTACGGCCATCTTGTGTTTCAAATGTTATCCCTTTCACTTGTGCTGTTGGATATTGTTTCTTGTAAAGATTCACAGCCCCCTTCGCATCTACTAAGATGGGAGCTGCCCCATCACTAGCCTCTGCCGCATCTGATGAATTAGGCACTGCTTTTATTTCAGCTAACGGTAGCTTTTTCATCGTAATGGGCTCTGCATCTGGCGATGTTATAGTGGTGGAAACTGTTTCTTCCCCAGTACAACATGAATACCAAGAGATTGTCCCTACCGAAACAATAGCACAAATGCTTAGGATACATATAAGCATTTTTCGTCTCATATTACATCCTTTATATACACTAATCAATTTCTAAATTAGTATACACTATAATTATGAACGTAATATGAACAAAATACTTATACTTTCACAATGTATCGTAATACAGCATAACTAATTTCATAGAGCAAAATCATAGGTCCTGCAATCATAGTTTGGGATAGCATATCTGGTGTAGGTGAAATGGCCGCCCCCACAACAAAGGCTACTAGAATAAACATCTTACGATACTGGCGTAATCGATTCGATGAAAGAATACCTATCACCCCAAGTGCAATCAATATCAATGGCAATTCAAAGGTAATACCAAATGGTAAAATAAAGGCGATCACAAAATCAATATACTGACCGATGGAAAACAATGGTTGCAATTCATCTGTGCCAAAGCCGATAAAAAATTGTATAGCCATTGGTAAGACTAGGTAATATGAAAATAACACCCCTACCACGAATAAGGTAACTGCCGTAGGTACCACCATGAAGGTTACCTTTTTCTCGCCCTTCGACAAGGCTGGTACAATAAACGCCCAAATCTGATAAAACCAAATAGGACTCGATATAATACAACCTGCTACCAAGGAAATTTTCATATATGTGAAGAAAGCTTCCGTCGGTTTTGTATAATACAGTTTTCCAGCTGGTGCCACTAAAATCTGAAGAATATCCTCCACGTAATAGTACGCCCCCAAAGTGCCTATGACGATTGCCACAATGGCTACTACTAGACGCATGCGAAGTTCGCTTAAATGATCTACTACGGACATAGAGGACGCCTCTTCCATAAGTTTTGCTTCCGTCTCCGTATAGTTATCCTCTTGCAATAAGGCGTCTTGCTCTGCTTGTTGCTGAGCAAGACGCTTTCTTTGCGCTATCACACTATTCAAGGACGGACGTTTGGCACTCATGTCAAAGTCTTTTACTTGAAATTCTTTCATGCTTACACCTTACGGTTCGATAATTTTTCAAGAACAGTTTCCAAAATATCTTTTCCTTTAAAGGACGGTAATTGCTCTAATGCTATCTCTGCTTGTCTGCGATACATTCCCTCAAGAGCTAATGCTTTATCGATACCACCTTCTGCAACGACATAATCCAACAACTCTTTTGTATCTTTGCCCTCACGGATTTCCTCAATCATAGTTGTCAAAGACGCTGTATTTTCTGGCGTTACGATAGATAATAATGGATAGGTCAAGATGCCTTCTTTCACATCCTTTCCTACCGGTTTTCCTGTGGTCACCGTTTGCTCACGGTAATCCATCACATCATCGGTAATTTGGAATGCCATTCCCAAGCCATGACCATAGGTGCGCAATAATGAAATATGCTCCTCTGACCATCCCCCAAGGATGCCGCCTAATGCCAAGCAGCCTTCAATGAAGTCTGCTGTTTTCTTTTGTGTTTTTAAAAGGTATCGATCTGTGCCTTGATCTAATCGGTACACATCTTCCATTTGCATAAATTCGCCTTCTACTAAGGCAGAAATAATTTCAGAAAAAATAGTTAAGCATGGAATAGAACCGATTTCAGCTACAATGCCGAAGGCTTTAGCAAATAAATAGTCTCCACTGAGGATGGCTACTTTATTACCTTTCGTACAATGAATAGAAGTCACACCACGTCGCACTTCTGCTTGGTCTAATACATCATCATGAATGAGTGTAGCCAAGTGCAACATCTCAATGGCTGCTGCCATACGAACTCTATCTTCTTTTTTAGAATCTCCACTCAAGGCAATTAACAAACACAATTGCGCTCGTAGTCGCTTGCCGCCCCCTGCTGAAAGAGGACGAATGAGTGCATTAAAATCTTCTGCACCAGTTTGTAGAGATTGTTGCAAATATGTTTCTACACGCTCTAAATCTTTAGATACGCGCAGTTTCATTTGTGCATCTGTAAGAATACTCATTCCTCTTCCCCCAATAAGACTGCATTAATACGTGCTAATAAACGATCACGACCTGTATGTTTTAAAGAACTATACAAAATAGGTGGATATCCCGTTGGATACCGCTCTTCAATAGTTTTTAACTGTTTTTGTCGCTCGTTCATTTTTAATTTATCCGCTTTTGTTACCACGATTTGTAAAGGTACCCCATGGGATTGTAACCAATCAAAGGCCTCTTTATCGATAGGCAACTCTGGATGACGACCATCAATGAGTAAACATAATAGCATCATCCGTTCGCTTTGTAAAATATAATTGGCAATAAAAGAAGACCAAATATTGGTATTGGACCCACCTGTTTTTGCATATCCATACCCTGGTAAATCCACTAAGAACCAATCAAAGCGACGTTCCATATCATCTGGTAAATCTTCCTTTGATTCTATACTAAAGAAGTTGATCGTTTTCGTTTTACCCGGTGTACCACTGACCAGCGCCAATCCTCGATGATTGCATAAGGAGTTGATGAGAGATGATTTTCCTACATTAGATCGTCCCAAGAAGGCGATTTCAATGGTATCACCTTCTGGGTATTGATCCGCCTTCACTGCAGACGCTATATATTTCGCTGCGATGATACGTGGACCTGTCGTCTCTTTTCTAGTGTACACTGGTTTTGGATGGCGTTTTACAGCTGGTTTCTTCTTCATAGTAATGCCTTTTCTAATACTTCTTCCATCGTTTTCACAGGAGTAATGATCAATCCTTCTTTGACGATATCTGGTAAGTCTTGAATATCCTTTTTATTGCCTTCTGGAATGAGTACTTCTTTCACTCCATAGCGAAGAGCAGCTAATAATTTTTCTTTCAAACCACCAATTGGCAATACTCTACCACGTAAAGTAATTTCGCCAGTCATAGCAATGTCTGATCGCACTTTTTTACCGGTTAAAGCAGATACAATAGCCAAGGTCATCGTAATCCCCGCAGATGGGCCATCTTTAGGGGTAGCCCCTTCTGGTAAATGCACATGAATATCCAGTTCCTTGTGGAATTTTTCTGGCAATTTCAATTCTTTTTGACGATGACGAATGTAGGACATAGCCGCTTGACCAGATTCTTGCATCACTTTGCCTAAGCTACCAGTCAAACTTAATTTGCCGGTTCCTTGCATTGTTGTCGCTTCACATGGTAAGACAACTCCACCTACGGAAGTCCAAGCTAAACCATATACAAGTCCAACTTGCGCTTGTTTCTCTCGAGATTCTTCCACAAATTTAGGCGTGCCTAGATAATCTTCCAAATTTTTCACCGTTACTTTAGGTGCTTTTTCACCTTCCGTAACCACAGCAAATGCCAATTTACGGCAAATTTTAGCAATTGTTTTTTCTAAGGTACGCACACCAGCTTCACGAGTATATTCGGAAATCACACGTTTTAACACAGCATCTGAAAGTTTCACACTGTGACCTTCTAAACCATGTTTCTCAATTTGTTTTGGCACTAAGTAACGTTTAGCAATTTCTAATTTTTCTTCCTCTGTATAGCTGCTGAGTTCAATGATTTCCATACGATCCAATAGTGGTCTAGGAATATTACCCGCTACATTGGCAGTAGTAATCCAGAATACATCAGAGAAATCAAATGGAATTTCAATGTAATGGTCACTGAATGTGCTATTTTGTTCAGGATCTAACACTTCTAATAAAGCAGAAGATGGATCCCCTTTATAATCGGATGCCAATTTATCAATTTCATCAAGCAAGAATACAGGATTACGAGTACCTGCATTTTTTAGCCCTTGGATCATACGACCTGGCAAGGCTCCTACATAGGTACGACGATGACCTCGAATTTCAGCTTCATCACGGACACCACCTAAGGAGGCACGGATAAATTTACGATTCATAGCTTTTGCAATGGAGCTTGCTAAGGATGTTTTACCTACCCCTGGTGGCCCTACTAAACATAAAATGGAACCGCCTTGTTTGCCAGATAACTTGCGAACTGCTAAGAATTCTAGAATACGTTTCTTGATTTTTTCTAGACCATAATGGTCACCGTCGAGTACATCGCTAGCTTCTTTCAATTCTAACCGATCATCAGACAAAGTATTCCAAGGTAATTGCAATAACCAATCAATATAATTACGCAAAATATTGGATTCGGGCATCATTTGTGGCATACGACTATAGCGAGTAATCTCTTTGTCGATACGTGCATGGATATCCTCTGGTAATTCTAACTTTGCCAGCTGTTCCCGTAATTCTTCTGCCTCTTGATCAGGGTCCATTTTATCCCCTAATTCATCGTGGATAATACGGATTTTTTCACGTAAGAAATATTCCTTTTGTGCTTTTTCCATAGATTGACGCACTTGGTTATTAATGGAATTTTCCATATCCGAGATTTGTAGTTCTGTATTCAATACACCTACAACCATATTCAAACGTCGATTTACGGATAACTCTTCTAAAATATTTTGGCGCACTTTCAATTGGATAGGCACGAGGAATGCCACTTGGTCCGCCCATTCACTAGCATCTGAGCTTCCCAAGACATGATCTAACCCTTCATCTGTATTGGGCTTAAGCACCTCTACCCATTGTGCAAATTTAGTTTGCAAGATACGTCGATATGCTTCTTCTTCCATCGGATCTTCATGAAGAGTCTCCAATGGAGTTACTGTTACTTCATAAAATGGATCCGTACCTAAAATAGCGTCTAGCTTAACACGGCTTACGCCTTCTACTAAAATACGAACCACTCCCCCTGGTAAGCGGAGCATTTGATTTATTTTAACAATCGTCCCAACTTGGTATACCTCTTCCAAGGTAGGAGTTTCGATATTTTCATCTTTCTGAGCAGTAACCACCAAATATTGGTCTTTATCCATAGCTGCTTTTACAGCCTGTACCGATGTGGTACGACCAATATCTAATTGTGTCACTACTTTGGGAAATACAACAATTCCACGTAGGGGAACCATCGGTAATGTCATAGGTTTAGTTTCCATTGAGCCTCCCAGTACTATATGATAAAAAGAAACCCATTCCGCCTTTGAAATGAGTTTCTTTGCCTTTACTATCTGATTTCTTCAGCGTGGACTCATTTAT
>CAUVRW010000051.1:0-6452 GCA_963554425.1 uncultured Veillonella sp. | reverse complement strand
CATCCTATTGCCATGTTAGTATCCTTTGTATGCAACAATTTTCACGATATCCATTCGCCAACACCACTTTGTGCACTGAAAGGGATTGCAAGGCTTGTAAAAATGCATCCACCTCTGTTGAATCCACCGTATCGCATCCTGTACAGAACACAATTCGTTTCCCTTGAGCATATTGAAAGACCCCCTTGTCGTGTCCTAATAGTCTTACAACTCCTTCTGGAGTTATCCTATCCCCTAGTGGAACCCCCATGATAGCCTGTACTTCTTCTATGCGATGTACATAGTCCTCTGTGAGCGGTTTGCCTAAGACCTGCATATTCACTACTGCAATGGTAGTCGCCGTTTTAGTCGGTATCACTGGTTCGTGAGGTTTAGGAGCTTTCAACCATTTGGTTTTTGCCCCATCTGCCTCAACAACAATAGACCAATCTGGATGGAGATCATGCAATGTATCTAGTAATTCCGGCTCTAGTCCTACTACTTTGTGACCTGCCACCTCTTGAAACCAAGCCCCCATCTGACCACGTTTCATTTGTTCTACAATATGAGCCTCCCCAAGTGTTAGGTCGCCCCCATAGTAGGGATTCCAAGGAGCCACTTGTTCAGCTCCCATCTTCGTTGTCGTCGTTACCACTACGGGGCGCTTTAGACTGACTGCCACAGCACCTAGTTTAGATACAACCGTTGTTTTGCCACCAGCCCCTACAACAGCATGTATTCCAGGTTCTAATAAGGACTCCCAGTACTTCCTATCACTCATCTTGACTCTCCTATTGCTTACTCAACTTATTTTTCTTGTAACGCCATATACACGCGTTCTGGAATCATTGGCAATGTAGTGACCTCAGCACCTGTAGCATTCAAGATAGCCCCTTGAATAGCTGGACAAGATGTATTGATAACAACTTCCCCAATGGATTTAATACCATAGGCTCCAGTTGGTTCATAGGATTCCACAAAGTCTACATGAATATTACCAGTATCTAGTCGTGTTGGTAATTTATAATGCATAAAGTTATTCGTTTCTAACACACCACGAGAAGAATAGCGAATTTCTTCATATAATGCCATACCGATACCTTGCACAACACCACCTTCTGTTTGTACAGTGGCTAGGTTTCTATTCACAATCGTACCACAATCAACTACAGCATAGTAGTTTTCAGGCGTTACTTTACCAGTTTCAAGGTCTACTTTCACCTCTGCAATGCCTACCATGAAAGGAGGCGGAGATGTTTGACTGCCCCAAGTAGCCATACCGCTCAAGTAATGTCCTTTCGGGCCTGACACAAGTTTAGGTGCTAATTCTTTAGTAGTCATCGTTTTAGACCCATCTTCAGTCCACGCTTTTTCCCCATCAAAGGAAAGTGTACTTGGATCCACTTCCATTAGACGACCAAATTCTTGCAAGATTTTTTCTTTCAACTCGTCACAAGCCAGTTTCGTAGCAGTCCCTGTCACATAGGTCGTACTCGATGCATAGGAACCTGGATCGAACGGTACAACATCAGTATCTGCTTCATAGACAACCATCATATCCATGGAACAGCCCAAAGTTTCACAAGCAATTTGTGCCAACGCCGTATTGGAACCTTGACCCATATCTGTAGAACCAGTAAATAACATATACGTACCGTCATCAAGCATGCGCACTTCTACCGAGGCAGAGTCAATATTGGCAATCCCCGACCCTTGGAACGCCAGAGCTACTCCTAAACCGCCCATATGACGGTCATCAATTTTCCAAGATTTTGGACGATTGTCCCAGTTAGACATTTCTTTCGCTTTTTGAATGGCTTCTTTCAATAGACCAGATGCCAACACTTCTCCTGGATGAAAAGATTGTGCAGTCTCCCCTACACCAATTAAGTTTTTCAAACGTAGCTCAATTTCGTCCACACCCATTGTATGCGCCAATTTTGTAATAGCACATTCTAGTGGCCACAAGGCTTCTGTAGCGCCATACCCACGGAATGCACCACCTGGCATATGATTTGTGTACACTACATTAGATTCATAACGGATTGCTTTCGTTTTATTATATAGAGGTAAGGATTTATGTTCTCCCGCTGTGAAAGTCGTCAACGCATGGCTACCATGTGCTCCTGCATCGGATACGGCTACCATGTCAATGACTTGGATAATACCATCTTTTGTGGCACCTACACGAACTTTCCAATCCCGTGCATGTCGACTAGTGGAGCAGTTATTCGCTTCATGACGATCGTATACGATATAGGATGGCTTTTTCAATTTCCAGGTCACAAAAGCTGGGAACATTTCTGTACAACCCGTTTGTTTAGATCCGAAACCACCGCCAATACGAGGTTTGATAACACGAATTTGAGCCGCAGAAAGCCCCAAAGCACGAGCCACATGTCTACGAATGTGGAATGGTACTTGCGTAGAACTAGTGATGACAAGACGATTAAATTGGTCTATGGTAGCAAAGGTCCTAAAAGTTTCCATCGCCGATTGTAAGGTGGCTTGGTCAAAGTAAGACTCTTCTACTACATAATCACATTTTGCCAATTCTGCTTCTAAATCACCCACTACATGACTATAGGAACAAGCAATGTTTCGCTTAGGGTCTCCCCCTACTGGGAAGTTATAGTGAAAGTCATCTTCTGCGTGAATGATGCTAGGATGATCGATAGCTGTATGCATATCCAAGACTGGTTCATAGACCTCATATTTTACTTTGATAAGAGGCATAGCTTTCAATGCTGTCCGTTCATCCACAGCCACGACTAAAGCTACTTCATCCCCCACATAGCGAACCACTTGATCTAAAATCAACATATCGTACGCAGATGGTTCTGGATAACTTTGACCAGCTAAGGTAAATCTAGTTTGTGGCACATCTTTATAGGTATAAATAGCTTCCACACCAGGTACTTTTAAAGCGGCTTCAATATTAATATCTACAATTTTAGCAAAGGCATGAGGGCTGCGAAGTATCTTAATACATAAGGCATTGGATGGAATAAAATCTTCTGTATAGGCTGCTTTACCACTTAAAATCGTTGTGGAGTCTGTTTTTTTATAACTTTGTCCTAAATGTTTCATAGTGTTTTGCCTCCTAAAAATTTACGAATCCCCCGCATATGAGATTCATAACCTGTACAACGACATAAATTATTGTTTAGGTAAGCTTTAATTTCTTCATCCGTAGCATTTGGATATTTTCGGCTTAAAGCAATGGCACTCATCATCATACCTGTTGTACAGTATCCACATTGATCAGCCCCTTCTTTAGCCAAACAATCCGCCAAATGAGCCGCCTCTTCCGCTACGCCTTCTAGGGTAGTAATCTCGTGACCTACTGCTCTGAAAGTCGGATACGCACAAGACAACATAGGATCTCCATCTACCCATACAGTGCATAGACCGCAATTTGTCGTATCACAACCGCAACGTACACTGTAAAAGCCTAAGTTACGTAATGTTTCCAATAACATTTCATCTGTTTCGATGAGAACTTTTCGTTTCACTCCATTCACTTGTAACATTATTTCCATTGTGCCACCTCTTTTACCAATCGTTTAAACATGTTTTTTGCCATCTCTAAGCGATACTCTGCACCTGCATGTGAGTTACTTTGAAAGGATAATTCCTCTTGAATTAAAGCCACCGCTTCATCCAAAGCGTCTAATCCTTTTTCATTAATAAGCTGGCAAGCTTTCGTCGCTAATGCTGGTTTACCTGGTCGACAACCAATATATACGGAGTAGCCTTGATCATCTAATCGAACAGATCCCGTTAAATAAGGAAAATCTGAAGTCGATTTCCGCAATGCTTCAATCGCTACTGGTACTTCTTGTTTTGGTACAATGATTTCAAGTAATAAATCTCTTGTTCCATACGTTAAGTATTGTTCTATCGGCATACGACCCGCTTCAAACAAACGCACCTCTGCTCGTAATGCTAATAAGGCAGGAATAATATCAGAGAAACCGAATTTCGCTGCTACCGATCCCCCCATGGTAGCCATACTCCGAAATTGGACACCTAAAATATCTTTCACAGCTTTTGGGAGCACTCCTCTACAGAATGTTTTAAATGGTTCGTACACCTCTACATCTCGCTGTGTAGCCATGGCACCAATGCGGTATTCCGTTTCGTCCTCTACAATATAACGGAGACCTAATTCACACAAGTCAATTACCATAGGCCATTTACGATTTCCCAATCGTGTCCAGCAACCACCTGCTAAGATAGGTGCCATCTTTTGCTTCACCATGAGTGCATGTGCCTCTTCTACTGTTTTAGGCTGTTGCACTTGCATAAACATAAGCATACTTATACCTCCTTACTCCGACATCTCTATACCTTTATTGTACCATGTATATGAAGATTTTGGCATATGAATTATCTCAGATACTAAGCATCCATATATGCATAATCCATATACATCATAACTTACTAACAATCATGGAAATAAAAATAGGCATACACAAACTACTTCGTACTCCAATGAATCTATCATTATGCGAGACTAGTTTATGTATGCCTAATATCAATTTTATATGAGATATAGTTTACAAGCTGTTCAATTACTTTTATAGATCTCTCTATATCCTTCTCTTTGTTTCTCTACAACCTGCTCTATATCTTCTAAAATATCTTCAGGAATGTCTTCAACAATGCATCGATCCACTTGGAAAATTGCACATGTACCACAAGAAGAGCTTAACCACCTCGGTACAGGCTGTAAATGTACAGTAATCGCTCTTTGTTTACAAAACTGTTCAAATTGTATAGCTCCAAAATGAGAATAAAATGTTGCTACATATTCCATATTATTGTTTTGTAATAGTGAGGATATACTCACCATTCTCTTCTTTAGACACGATTGTATAACCTTGAGCCAATACAAATCGAGTAATATTTTCTACCGCTGTTTTAGAGTCAGATTGCACAGTATATTCACTGTCACCTGATGCCATTGCTTTTTGTACCATAATAACTGGTTCTGGGCAAGATAGTCTTCTTACATCAATCATAATTACCTCCTAAATTTCCTATTTACGCATATTTTTAACAGCAATAACTAAGGCAATCACAAAACCTACACCTACCGCAATTTGGCCCGCTACTGGAACACCTGTACCAGTGGCTGCTAATCCAAAATTGTGTGCGAATGCTGCGCCTGCTGCTAATCCTACTACTGTAATCGCAGAATCGGAATTACCTTCACCAGACAAGATAAGTTGGCGTAATGGACATCCACCCATTAGTGTACAGCATAAACCTGCTAAGGCCATACCTAAGAAGTTCCACAATCCATCTGTATGCGCAATTGGTTGTTTCACAAAACCAGGATGGAAGTTGCCAACGGAAATGTTCACTAGGAACGCTGCTACAAGAATCGCAATAAAACCAAGAATTAATTTTGTTTCTTTAAATAAAATGATATCTCGGATACCACCTACCATACAAAGACGGCTATATTGTGCCAAGCCACCTACGACTAAACCAGCTGCTAAAGAAATCCACAATGGAGCATGAATGGCACCTGGACCTTTTTCAGTAAAGAAAATGAACGCTGGCGCTGCCACCACAAGACCCAATAGAATCACCTGTGCTGCTGGCATAATATAGGAATCCATTTTAGATACAATGTACGTTCTACCCAAGGAATATCCACGTTTTAGGAATACTGTGCCTACTGCAATACCACCTGTAAATCCTAATAGACCCATGATTGCATTCCAGTCACCACCTGCTAAGCGCAAAATCATACGGAATGGACATCCCAAGAAAATAAGACAGCAATCATAGTAAAGAACCCTAAGGTAAATCGTGTTGCTGGAGCGGAACCACCTTTAGCAGATCGCTCTCCACGGAACCAAGATAGTAAAAAGGCTCCTAACACTAATCCAATAATCTCTGGACGAATGTATTGTACTGGTGCTGCTCTATGCAGACCCAAGCCTCCTACAGAATCACGAATGAAACAGGCAATACAAAAACCCATATTTTGTGGGTTTCCTGCTAGCACTAACAAACTAGCAATAGCTCCAATAATTAATCCAGCAATAATAATTCTTTGCTTTTCACTTACTACACTCATAGTACCTCTCCTACTAAACATTACCTCTTCGACTAGTTTACTTTGGTCCCTACAAATTGATATTTTGCACGCATTACTTTATACTAAATATAATATACATATTAAAAGGAGTTATAATTATGAAGTCTATCTATGCAGATAATAGCAGTACCTCTTTCCCGAAAGCGCCAACTGTAGCGCAATCTATGTATGATTACATTTCCAATAATGGAGCTTCTGTCCATCGCTCCTCTAACGAAGATGCGTACCAAGTGGAACGTTTAATCCTAGAAACACGCCAACAGTTACAACAACTATTAGGTGGACCTAGTCCAAAATACGTCATCTTTACTCCCAATGTGACCACTAGTCTAAATATGGTCTTACAAGGTCTTTT
>CAUVRW010000050.1:0-7002 GCA_963554425.1 uncultured Veillonella sp. | reverse complement strand
CCCGAGCTGCTAATTCTTTTGCACAAGTTTTAGTAAAGCCAATTACCCCTGCTTTGGCAGCGGCATAATTGGCCTGTCCTACATTACCAGTGACACCAGATACAGATGTCATATTGATAATGCGACCAGCGCGTTGTTTTACCATCAATTTAGCAACTGCTTTAGTTACTAAGTACACACCTTTTAAGTTAATGTTTAATACATCATCCCAATCAGAATCTTTCATACGAATCAACAATCCATCACGAGTGATACCTGCATTATTAACAAGGATATCAATATGACCGAATGCAGCAACTGCTTCATCTACCATAGCTTGTACATCGTCTGCATTGCCAACATCAGCTTTAATTTTAATCGCTTTACGACCTAATGCTTCAATGGCTTCTACAGTTTCTTGTGCAACTGCTTCATTACCAATAAAGTTTACTACTATATCTGCTCCCGCTTTTGCTAAATCGATAGCAGTGGCTTGACCGATACCACGGGACGCACCAGTAACTAACGCTACTTTACCTGTTAAATTCATTTTATTCTCCTTGTAAGAATGCAATCGCTGCTGCTAAGGATGTTTCATCTTCAACATTGGCTAATTCCATTGCTTTGTTAATTTTTTTAGTGAAACCTGTTAATACTTTTCCAGGACCTACTTCTACAAATCGAGTAGCCCCAAAGTCTACCATAGTAGCCACGCAATCTTCCCAAAGTACTGGTGCTGCTGCTTGTTTTACTAAGGCTGCTTTAATAGTAGCTCCATCTTTTAAGATTTCCCCAGTAATATTTGCTACAACTGGAATTTGAGCGTCTTTCACTTTGATTTTGTCTAATTCTTCTTGCAAACGTTTTGCTGCTGGTTCCATTAAACGACTGTGGAAAGGAGCACTTACTGGTAGCATAACGGCACGTTTAGCACCAGCTTCTTTCATTTTTTCAGCTGCTACTTCTACGGCTTTGGTAGCACCTGCAATCACGATTTGTCCTGGGCAGTTAAAGTTAACTGCTTGTACGGATCCTACTGTGTCATTCACTTCTGCACAAATGCGAACTACTTCTTCACGTGGCAATGCTAAGATAGCCGCCATAGCACCTTCGCCTAATGGCACTGCTTCTTGCATATATTCACCACGCTTATGTACAACATATACAGCATCTTTAAAATCAAGAACCCCTGCTGCTACGAGAGCACTATATTCACCAAGGCTATGACCACCTACGATATCAGGTGTAAAGCCTTTTTCTTTTAACACTTCATAACACGCCACACTAGCTGTTAAAATAGCAGGTTGTGTGTTTGCTGTTTTTACTAATTCCGTATCTGGACCTTCAAAACATAATTGTGAAATGGAATATCCCAATGCTTCATCGGCTTGTGCAAAACGCTCTCTTACGATAGGATACGCTTCGTACAAATCTTTCAACATACCTACTTTTTGAGACCCTTGACCTGGGAATACAAATGCTGTTTTCATAAGCTTTCCTCCTGCTTATCGGATAACAGATTTCAAGTTCAACATAACTTCTTCTGCTTCACGAACAATATCTTGAATGATTGTTGCGCAAGGTTTTACGTCTGTCAACATACCTGCAATTTGTCCAATCATAACGGAACCGTTTTTAGTTTCCCCTTCAATAGCAGCTTTTCTAAGTGTACCAGCACCTAGATTTTCAAGAGCTTCTTTTGGTGCTCCACTGAACTCAAGGGATTGATATTTACGAGCCAATAAGTTCTCAATAATACGAACTGGGTGACCTGTTGTCAAACCAGTCATTACTGTGGAACGATCTTTAGCTTTTAATACTGCGTCTTTATAATTTTCATGAGCAATACATTCTTCAGATACAACGAAACGAGAACCCATTTGGATAGCGCTAGCGCACAATGCTAAGGCTGCTGCCATACCGCGACCATCAGCAATACCACCGGCTGCAATTACAGGTACGTCCACAGCATCTACGATTTGAGGGATTAAGCACATAGTTGTAATATCTCCTACGTGACCGCCAGACTCAGTACCTTCTGCAATGACTGCATCGATACCGCCACGAAGTAAACGTTTCGCTAATAATACAGAAGCTACTACAGGAATTACTTTTGTACCGATTTCTTTGAAAGCTGGTACCCATGCGGATGGATTACCTGCCCCAGTTGTAATGACTGGTACACGTTCTTCTAAAGCAACTTCCATAACTTCGTTCACAAATGGAGACATTAACATAATGTTACAACCATATGGTTTACTTGTACGTTCTTTTAATTTATGAATTTCAGCACGGAATACGTCTGGAGGCATATGTCCTGCACCGATAATTCCTAAACCGCCTGCCTCAGATACTGCAGCTGCTAATTCAGCTGTACCTAACCAAGCCATACCACCTTGAAGAACAGGATACTCTATCCCTAATAAATCACAAATATCAGTCTTAATCATCTTTTCCTCCTTAGCACCATTTCATTACTAGACTTGCCCAAGTTAATCCTGCACCAAATCCAGCAACGGCAAGATTATCTCCTTTGTGTAATTTTCCTGCACGCACTGCTTCATCTAAAGCAATCGCAATGGATGCTGCTGATGTGTTTCCATACTTAGGTAAATTAATAAATACTTTATCTTCTGTCAGATGCAAACGATCTGCTGCAGATTTGATAATGCGAGTATTCGCTTGATGTGGAATGAAGAAGTCTAATTCTTCCAGTTCCATATTTGCCATTTCTAGAGCTTTCAATACAGTTTTACCCATAGTTTTTACAGCAAATTTATATACTTCTTGTCCATTCATATGAATGAAAGTTAACCCCTCTTCACGGCGTTCCGTAGTCGGTGGCAATGCAGTACCTCCAGATGGAATACATAAATGCATTCCACCACTTCCGTCAGCACCCATATCCATACCGAGCATGCCATAGCCTTCTTCTACTGTAGACACTACAGCAGCTCCAGCGCCATCGCCAAAAAGAACACATGTATTTCGATCTTCCCAATTTACTACTCGAGATAATACTTCTACCCCTACAACAAGGACATTTTTAAATAATCCTGCATTAATATAGGAACTAGCCGTAATCAAAGAGTATACATATCCTGAGCAAGCTGCCGATAAATCAAAGGCTGCCGCTTTTGTAGCTCCTAGATTCGCTTGCACTAAACATGCCGTAGATGGAATTGCCATATCGCCTGTTAAGGTGGCAACAATGATGCAATCAATATCTTCTGCTGTTAACTTAGCTGCTTCTAAGGCTTTTTTTGCCGCTTCTGTAGCCATATCTGAAGCATTTACACCTTCTGGTGCAATTCTACGTTCTTTTATGCCTGTTCGTTCTTGAATCCAAGCATCGCTAGTATCCACCATTTTTTCTAAGTCTGCATTTGTAAGAACTTTTTCTGGCACATAGCTACCGGTACCAATAATTCCGACTGGCTTATTCAGCATTGTCATATGTTAGGGTCCCTTCTTCTTGAATACTTGAGGAAATATGTTCAATTAATTTCCGCTCTACCAAATCTCCAGCAATTTTAATAGCTGTCATAATTTCCTTAGACTTTGAGCTACCATGGCAAATGATAAATACACCATTAACGCCTAATAGAGGAGCTCCACCATTTTCTGTATGATCTAGTCGTTTTTTTATTTTCTTAAACACAGGAACAATCAATAAGGCTCCCAGTTTAGAGATAATACTACTTTGTTTGATGCCTTCTTTTAAAATATCTTGTACCACAGTTACAAGACCTTCTGCAAACTTGAGCACCACATTACCTACAAATCCATCACAAACTACTACATCTACTGTTCCTTTGGGAATATCTCGACCTTCTACATTGCCTTTGAAAGGAATTGTTTTTAGCTGTTGCAATAAAGGATAGGTTTCCAACACAACTTCATTACCTTTAGTCGATTCTTCTCCAATATTCAACAAACCTACCGTTGGGTTAGCTTTACCAAGCAACAATTGTGCATAGTTATATCCCATGATAGCGCCTTGCACTAAATGTTTCGGTTTACTATTTGCATTCGCACCAGAATCGAGCATAATGGTCACTCCATTCGCTGTTGGTAGTGGTGTTGCAATACAAGGACGTTCAATCCCTTTAATTCTTCCCAATCCTAACAAGGCTGATGCCACAGCTGCCCCAGTGCTACCTGGTGCAATGACCGCATCACATACCTTATCACGAACTAAACGTGTAGCCACTGCAATAGACGCATCTTTTTTCTTGCGTAACGCAATACTTGGATGCTCATGCATTTCAATGACTTCGCTGGCATGATGAATGGAAATTCGTGGATTATCCAGTTCACCTTCTGCTTCTAATATTTCTTTTATTTTGATTTCATCACCGACAAGCACGATATCCATCGTATCGTATTCGTGCACAGCGGCAATAGAGCCTAAGACTATTTCGAGGGGAGCAAAATCGCCACCCATAGCATCTACTGCAATCTTCATAATTCACCTTTATTCTACCACAGATTCCATAATGAATTTAGCGCGAAACACTTCTTTTATGTTATCTTTGATTGTTACTTTTATAAAGAATTTTTCTCCTCGTTGTCGCACTAACTCTGCTTTCGCCGCCAAATTGACATCACTCTTAACGAGACTTTTATATTTAATGTTACCAACTCCAGCGATTACCGTAGGTACACCTACAATGGCTCTCGCTAATGAGTTCGCTTGCGCATATAAATATTGTGCCTCCACGTAACCAGAGCGATCCAGCATGTCTTTTGTAGTGCGAAGAACACTGATGCCGTATTGTCCTACTGCTAAATCAATGACATCTCCTACCACATCTGCCCGATCAATATGCTGTCGATCATCAGAATGCTCTTGTGCCATTGCCTTAATCCGTTCACGTAATTCAGGAATGCCTAGAGCCAAACGATCCAATCGTATGGTAGGAACACTGACACCAAAATATGTGGCCAATTCCTCATCTGTCGTGAAGGGACTTATATTCAGTTTTTCGCGCAATAACTGCTGTCGTTCTTCCTTCTTTATACGACTCATATAACCACCTTTTATGACCAAGTAATAATACTTCCATACAATTATACTCTAAAATGATAATAGCATGCAAGCTTTTCTTTATTACTATGCAAAATATGCATAGCTATTTGAGAATGGTCAACGTTCCTTCATTGCTTCTTACATGGATTGGCGCGCTTTCATCCATTGTAGCAGGTCTACGGTCTACTACTTTAATATACCCTTTTAATACATCCACTACGATAGGATATACATCTTCTTGGTAAATGATACCCGCCGTTTCTGGGGTATCCCCACCAATAAGATTCTGAATATGGCTTCCTGTAAAAGCATATCCTTTCCCAGTAGCCAACAGCAGTTCTTCATGACCAGTACGATGTCGCTTAGCTCCCATCCATTGATGATACCAAGTGGCATTATTTTTTAATACCAAGGTAATCCCTGATTGGTGCGGATTATCGCCACTTTCAGCAAATTCATTTAAGGCCGCTCCAGTCCAACTAGAGTCTTCCGTGCCAAGATGCATTACGATATAGGAACCATGGCGTCCTGGATTAGGATTCAATCCATAATTTTTATTGAGCACCCCAAGATTACCTGTCAATTGTACTGTCGGATACTGACCAACCTGCTCTACAGAAGAAATCGTTGTCTCAGCATAGGTATCAGCTAATCGGTTAGTGCCAATGCCAATGCTACCTTCTTCTACAACAGCACCATACACATCGGCTTGTTGGAACGGCACTGTTTCTATTTTCACAGGACCATCCAAGGTAATATAACTATCCTTATTAGCCTGCACGCCATTGCCAATAGCATGAATCACTGTCGGACCATGAACCACCACTTTCGTATCGTACTTAGGATCATCAATCTGTTTGCGCCCAAATCCTGCATAGATACCACTCATGTAATAATGTGCCATCTCATCCGCCTGGTCATAGGGTTTAGCATTCTTCATATCAATTTGCAATCCCTTATGAACAGTCAGCTTCGTACCATCTAACGCATAGATACCGGTTACATTATGATGCTTTTGCTGCACCGTATCATACCCTACACCGTTCACCTTAATGTGTAACCCCTCTGGATAGTTGAGCACTTCATGGTATTTACGCATTGCCACCGCTCGCCCAGCTGTATTTACCTCAATGTGCTCTGGTTGCGTCACCACCTGTTGAAAGTCTACCTCCGCTGTTGCTCCATGTACAACCGGTACAGCACTCAAGCATGCCATAACAAATCCTGCCAATACATTCCGTTTATAATTCATACATACTCCCCTTACGGATCACTTGGACCTCTACTATGAATATTTTTATATCGCCTTTAGTATACCATTGGTAAGAGCCATTGCCTATGGTAGTGCTATTCCAATTGGTCATACAACATCTAGTATGTAACAAAATGAGACGCCCCTCCTCGGAACGTCTCATGTTGTTTAGATTATGTTGTATTAGAATTTGAATTTCATACTTGCAGAATATGTGCGGCCTGCTGTGGCTTCATCATCAAAGAAAATGCGATCAAATACATTTTGTACTCCAAATTGGATCGTCGTTTCTTTTGATAATTTATAATTCACAGAGAGATTCGAGATAACATAGCTATCCCGTGAACCATATTGTCCCGTAACCTCATCCACTGATTGTCGACGGCTTATATATTGAGTATCGAAAAGAGCATTCCATTTTGAGCTCGTGTATTCAACCCCAGCATGGATGATATGTTTAGGAATATCAAAATTAGTTTCTTCATATGCCTTAGCATTAGTTTGCAGAATAGCATTATGATTTACCCGTCCTGTTTGCCATGTGTAATTGCCAAACACTGACCACTTTGGAGACAATTGATGACGAAGCTCTAGTTCCACGCCATGACGAGTTTCAGAGTCTACATTACTGTACATTTTGTAATCAACTTTTTTATTTTTATAATATGTTACAAATTTCACTTTATCTTTTGTGTTTACATAGAATCCTGTTATACCCAATGTAGTCTTCGTATCCCAA
>CAUVRW010000049.1:0-7028 GCA_963554425.1 uncultured Veillonella sp. | reverse complement strand
TTATAAAGGTACTCTGCAAATGTACTAGCTAAAATAATTACAATTTTAGATCCTCTAATATCGCGCTTCGCCGCAGGAACATATCTCGGCGTTATTACGATAGTATATTCTCCTCCGATTTCTTCTCGGTGCGCTCTTAATCTTCCCACATTAATACCAATTAGTTTATTTGCAGTAGACTTTGACTCAACCGCAAATTTCTTTTTCTTTGTAATATAAAGACATTCAATATCCGTATGCCCCGCTCCACCAATACGCTTGGTATCAACATTATAGAACATATCAAAGCCTTCCGCTAACACTTCTTCAAATAGGTATGCGGTATCGTTATCAGGATTATTTGAATATGTTTCAATGAGCTTTGGCAATTCAAGTAGTGAGGAAAGTTCGTCACTTTCACCTATCTCCTCCATTAAAATAGATGGATAAAAGTTGTATATTTCTTTTATAATATCCGTTTTCATTCTTTCAGGATCGTCAAGCTTTAACGGCTTCTGTGTGAATGAATATGTCGACAACAATTTATCTATATACTTAATTATGGAGTTGTTAAGTGTTACATAACCATTTTTTGCAATACGTCCTGTAGGTGTACTTTTACTTCCTATTTTTATTGGGTGGAACAGCTTACATATAGGTTCACCTTTTTTAACGTTCAATATTCCTACCGTTGAAAGTAATTTACAAGTATAATACTCCCATTCATAAACAGCATTGACATAAGTATGCTCATCCGATTTATAAATAGCTTCGATTTCATCTAGTGATTTATTTCTCCCCTCTAAAATCATTTTAACAAGCATTTCATAGACAGCTTCATTAACGGAAGTAACAAAAGCAAGTATTTGGGCATACTCGTAATTATAAAGTTTACCATCTAAACGCTCATCTAAAAGAAGTTTGAAAATCAATCTGAATGGGTAAAGTTGAAATTCCTTATCAGTCCCGCTTGCAGGGTGTTGAAATTGGATTGCATAGAGCATTGTAGCAAAAATTTTTACAAGCTTATCTTCGTCGTTGATGTATTTTAAAAACAAATTTCCTAACGGACTGAACATAAATCTCTTTTTATCCGTATCGTCTTCGTAACCAAACATATAATACTCAAGCGTATTGATTCTGTGATTGATCGAGTCTAGCGGTTTATCCGTTGAATTCCTCGTTTTATACATATCCAACGTGGCAAGCCTTTCTTGCATACGCTTTCTTTCTATATTGGATATATCTGCTTTACAATTATTTTTTACATCGAGAGCAACCGCCTTAATAAGTTCGTAGTTCGATGTATGTTTATATAATATCCACTTATTTTTTTTAACCGTAACTGGCATACCGTTACACCTACTCTCCTATTTTTTCAATTACTTTCATCATAAGTTTGGGTGGGATTGACTCACCAATAACCGTTCTGATAAACGTATCCGTCGAACCTTTTGGAAAATTAACATCATTAGGAATCGACGATACGATAAAGGTTTCTAATAAAGTAAGAACTCTTGCATCTGAGTATGTGCCGTCGGGTAAAAGCCTTCCTGGGTGAACGTTATTATGAGAACTCATACTTCCGCTAAAGGTTGTTCGTGTAGGACAAGGCTGATCCCAAACCATTCGCTTAAATGTATTATGGAAACCTCTAACTCTTGTTCCGTCTTCCTTTTTAGGATAATAAACATCGTTTGCAATAGCACTTTTACCTGTTGGCGTATGTTTTAACGCTAAAATAGCTCTATCATTGTGCTTTTTAGCAAAGTGCCACGGTATATCTGAAGTTTCACCTGACTCTAACGAAGGTAAATCTCCAATAGCATCACGAAGTGAGATTTCTGCTTCCATATCAGGCCAAGCCCACTTTTTACTAAATTTATACATTTTGATTATCGCTCTCGGTCTCGATTGACAGATTCCGTAATCTTTTGCATTCAACACTCTCGCTTCGATTATATACTTGTTGGCATACTTTTTATTTAGGATTTCTTCCAGTTTAAAATAATCATTCTCATAAGGAAAATACATTTCCAAAAATCGTGGAACATTTTCAATAAGAACATAATCGAAATCACAGCGGTCAATAATGTTTAAAACGGAAAGAATTAAGTAATTGCGTTTATCTTTCTCATAATGGACTTGCTTTTTATTTTTTCCTAACGTGCTTAATCCCTGACAAGGCGGAGTAGCTATTAACATTTTAGCACCACTATTTTGAGCTGCTTCAACCATATAGTCTTGCGTTTCATCAAGTGTAATATCGCCGCAGTACATATCTGTTTTGGAATAAAAATGAGAATAACATGCTGCACGTTTAGGTAAAAGTTCATTTGATGCTACAACATCAATATTTGTATTTTTTAACAGTAATTCTCCTATACCCGCACTTGAAAACAAAGAAACCGCTTTAATCTTGTTCATCATAAATACCTCTTACTATCTCTTTTAGCATTAACGGTGGTATAGATTCTCCAATACATTGTCTTATGAGTAATTCAGGCGTATCGTCTGGTATATTCCAATCAGCAGGAAGCGAATTCAATAACATAAGTTCTAACGGCGTTAAAACTCTAGCATCCGAATATGTGCCGTCAGGCATTAACCTGCCTGGATGAACATTTCTTTGAGAAGCTATACAATCGTTTCTAATTGTAATTGTTGGAGAAGGAGCATCCCATCTGATTCTACGATATGAAGACTCATAACCTTTAATCCTTGTGCCATCTTTCTTTTGAGGGTAATAAATAGGATTTGAAAATGCTGATTTCCCTGTCGGTGTATGTTTCATCCACAATATATTTTCTTTGGTATGTTTTCGAGCAAAATGCCACTTTATATTTGATTTTTCTCCTGCCTCCAAAGAAGGCAAGCTCCCTATGGCTTGTTCTACCGTTACTTTTTCTTTTTTAACAGGCCAGTTCCATACCGTATTAGGCTTGTACATTTTAATTATCGCTCTTAATCTTGTTTGGGGTACACCATAGTCAGAAGAATCAATTACAGCGCCTTCGATAATATATTCGTTTCCAAATTCATATTCTAATATTTCCACTACTGTTCTATATTCAGAATCATAAATAAGCTTCAACTTTAATAAGGCCGGAACATTTTCAATTAATACATATTCAGGAGCCATTAATTTTATAGCTTTAACAACATACGTAATCAAGTAATTGCGTTTATCAGATTCCATCGTTTCCTGACAACGATTTTTTCCCGCTATGCTCATTCCTTGACACGGTGGGGAAGCTAATATAAAGTCCACTTTGTCAGGGCAAAAAGAAATTATTTGGTTGAATATCTTTTCGTTTGTAATATCTCCGCAAACAACCTTTGTTTCTGGGCTTATAGAACTGTATAAATTAGCTCTTTTTTCTAATAACTCGTTAGCAACGATAATATCTATACCTACATCCTTAAAATAAGTTTCACCAATTCCTGCACTTGAAAAAAGCGAAATACCTTTTAATCTTTTTTTTATCATAACTTCACATCCATTATCTCTCCAATGTTACATTTCAAAGCAATGCATATTTTAATCATTACCCCCATAGAAACGGGTTCGTTATTAATTAATTTCGACATTGTTGTAGAACCGATTCCCGTAATATCTTTCAAATCTTTCTTTTTCATTTTCAAATCTATTAGCTTTTTCCATAACTTGTCGTACGAAACCAAATATGACACCTCTCACTACTAATCATATTATAATTACATCAATTTCTTGTTCTTTGACACCGATATATCGGCGTTTTTATTATACTTTCATACAACTTTATCTGTCAATCTAGAATACTTTTTTGCATTTCCTAAATATACTTTTCAAATACTCAGTGCAACTCTTACCTATGGTATTAAGTTACCTAGAAAACCTCACATCCTTCTTAAGTGTGGACCTATACACACAAAAATAAAGAGAGAGCATGCCCCGACCATCAACTTAGGTACAAAAGTAAGTTCATCATTTAATAACAGCAAGAGTTCCGTTCCAAAATGAAAAACTATTTCCTAATTCTATCGTTATTGCAGATAGATTCCACCGATTATGACAAGTAAGTTTGGACTTAAAGGTCTAGTAACAGAAGATTTATTGTATTTTATAAATCTATCTTTCCACAAAAAAGAAACATAAACGAGACTACCTCCTTGTACCTGAAATTAGTTACACCTCATGTATCTCACTTATGTTTCTTACTATTTGATTATATTTACGTTTTCATGTAGTTCTTATATGAAAGAAACTAAATAGATTAACTGCACCCCAAAGCTTGATAAAGAGCTATTTTATTCCCACTCGATGGTTGCTGGTGGTTTACTTGTAATATCGTACACGATGCGGTTGATGTGGTTCACTTCGTTCACGATGCGGCGGGAGATAGTATCCAATACATCATAAGGGATACGCGCCCAATCAGCTGTCATGAAGTCTGTGGTAGTCACACCACGCAATGCCAATGTGTAATCATAGGTACGGAAGTCACCCATAACTCCTACTGTGCGTGTACTTGTTAAGACAGCAAAGTATTGATTGATGGAACGATCTAAACCAGCTTTTGCGATTTCATCACGGAAAATATAGTCCGCATCACGCAATACGTCTAGTTTATCTTTTGTCACTTCACCCATTACACGGATCGCAAGGCCTGGACCTGGAAATGGTTGGCGCCATACAAGGTAATCTGCCAAGCCAAGTTCTGCACCTAATTGACGAACTTCGTCTTTGAACAAGTTGCGAAGTGGTTCGATTAAGCCTTTGAAATCTACTACTGCAGGCAAGCCACCTACGTTGTGGTGAGATTTAATCACTTCTGCTTCACCAGTACCAGATTCGATCACGTCTGGATAAATGGTACCTTGTGCTAAGAAGTCCACGGAACCAATTTTACGGCCTTCATCTTCAAAAACACGGATGAATTCTTCACCGATAGCTTTACGTTTTGCTTCTGGATCATCAAGACCTGCTAACTTTGTCAAGAAGCGTTCTTCTGCATCCACACGAATGAAATGCATACCAGAATCTTTGAACGCTTCTTCTACTTCGTCGCCTTCGTTTTTACGCATCAAACCATGGTCAACGAAGATGCAAGTCAATTGATCGCCTACGGCTTTGGAGATTAACGCTGCTGCTACGGAGCTATCTACACCACCAGACAACGCCAATAACACTTTGCCATCGCCTACAGTACTGCGGATTTCTTCAATAGCTGTTTTTGCATAGTTTGCCATCGTCCATTGGCCTGTGCATCCGCACACTTCATACAAGAAGTTGTGCAACATTTCTTTGCCGTGTTCCGTATGCAACACTTCTGCATGGTATTGCATCGCATATAAACGGCGTTCTTCGTTTTGCATGGCTGCTACAGGGCAATCTTTTGTATGCGCCACGATTTGGAAACCTTCTGGCACTTTTGCCACATAATCCACATGGCTCATCCATACGATTTCTTCCTCTGAAAGTCCTTTAAATAGCGGTGAGGACACATCTACTTGAGTTGGTGTTTTACCAAATTCACGTGTTTCCGCAGATGTAACATGGCCACCTAATGTATGTGCCATAAATTGCATACCATAACACATACCCAATACTGGAATGCCAAGTTCAAATACTTCTGCTTCCATTTTAGGAGCATTTTCTTCGTATACGCTAGCAGGACCACCTGTGAAGATGATACCTTTTGGCTGTAATTCTTTAATTTTTTCTAATGCTTTATTGTACGGGTATACCTCACAATACACATTATTTTCACGTACACGACGCGCGATCAGTTGGTTATATTGACCACCAAAGTCAACGACAACAACCATCTCTTTTTGTTCCATTCTGTCCTCCCACAATCTTCTGTTTATAACTTCAATATATAAACACTATATATTAAATATTATACCCTATGCACCAAATTTTGACTAGAATCGGAAGTCACGTTCTCCCTCTTCCATTTGCGCAATATAGGCTTTGGATTTTTCTTTCACCAGATCATTCTTAATAGAGTCTAATTGCACATCGATCACAGCAGCGCCAACAGCTTTTGTGTCCTCGTCTGCATAATCTAGTAAGTATTCTTTCAATGTCATTAACGCATTCGGTTGGCAACAGTTAGAAATTTGCCCGCTCTTAGCAAGTGCCATGAAACGATCTCCTGTACGCCCTTCACGGTAGCAAGCCGTACAGAAACTCGGTACATATCCCAATTGTAATAACCATTCTACAATTTCATCCAAGGAACGGCGGTCACTCGTATCGAATTGAGCAGAGTTTTCTTCTTCTGGTTCTTCTTCTACATAGCCACCGACGGATGTACGAGAGCCACCAGAAATTTGAGAAATCCCTAATGCCAAACCACGCTCACGCATAGATTGGCTTTCACGGGTAGACATAATCATACCTGCATACGGTGCAGATACACGAATCAATGCGACGATTTTTTCAAAAATATCGTCTGGTACAGCATTGCTGAAATCATCTACATCGATATCATCGGCTGGACAAATTCGAGGTACACTAATGGTATGCGGCCCTACCCCAAACTTCGCTTCTAAATGCTCTGCATGCATCAACAAACCTACAAAGTCGTATTTGTAATGCTCCAATCCATAGAGCACGCCAATCCCCACATCGTCGATACCTGCCTCCATAGCACGGTCCATCGCCGTTGTATGGTATGCATAATCGCTCTTAGGACCTGTTGGATGAAGGGCCTCATAATTTTCTTTATTATACGTTTCTTGGAACAATGTGTACGTACCAATGCCTGCTTCATGTAATTTTCGATAATCTTCTACTTCACAAGCCGCAATATTAACATTCACACGACGGATTTCTCCATTGTCTTTTTTAATAGAGTAAATCGTATCGATACATTCTAAAATATATTCTAATGGATTTTCTAATGGATGTTCACCAGATTCGATAACGATCCGTTTATGTCCCATAGCTTCTAATGCCATCACTTCTTCACGCACTTGATCTTGGTTTAATTTTTTGCGAGTGATGGTTTTATTTTTTGCATGGTATGGGCAGTAGACACAACCATTGATGCAATAGT
>CAUVRW010000048.1:0-7068 GCA_963554425.1 uncultured Veillonella sp. | reverse complement strand
GCCCCTTCTTTATAGTTAGCTTTACGCTTATGAGGCACAGAACAAAGTATAATGCCTTCTAACTTTGTGAGGAACGCATAGATACTATAGTATTTTCGTTTTTTTCGCCACAGCACGATGGCTTCACTAGTAAACGTATTTGCTTTCATCTACAGTTCCTCATACATAAGACTATATTCCTACTACTTCAGCAATATATGTAACATCTTTGCATATACTACTAATACTCTTCTACATATACATACTCTATATAATCTACACAAACTTAACATGTGCATAATTCTTACATACAGTATCTATTAATTTGATTCATCATCTATTTTTTCTTCAACAGGCACTGGCACGGCATAGACACGTTCGATACGATATCCTTGCATTTCCGTCACCGTAAAAGTATATCCATCTACGGTAATGACATCACCAACGGCTGGAGTTCTTTCTAAGATACCAAAGATAACACCACCGATAGTATCTTCATCCACATCACCGAAGGAAATATCTAATAAATCTTCCACTTCATCCACTAAGACTTTTCCAGCAAAATTGTAGGTACCATTTGGATTTTCCACAATGGCTGGTAAGTCACGTTCATGTTCGTCTTGAATATCCCCAACCAATTCTTCTAGGATATCTTCCAAACCTACTAAGCCGACCATACCACCGTATTCATCCACCACAACAGCTTGGTAAATACGACGAGTCCGCATGTGCTGTAATAGAACAGATAATTTCATCACTTCTGGAATGACAAGAATATTACGACGTATGGAACGTAAATCTTTACTCGCTTCTTCACGGCGCTCCATGAGGTCCTTAATATGAACAAGACCAATGATATGATCCTTATCCTCTAAACATAAAGGATATCTCGTGTGGCTTGTAGAAGATACGATATGCATAGTCTCCTCAAAGCTATCTTGGGTATAGACGCACACTACATCTTGCCGAGGAATCATAACTTCTTTCGCAATACGGTCTACAAAATCGAATACATTGTCGATGAGCTCACCTTCAACATGGTCAATTTCACCTTGTTGATGACTACGACTGACCAAGGCACGAATTTCTTCTTCTGTGTGCACTAAATCAATTTCTGTACGATATGGAGCTTTGAAAGCTTTCAGTACCGTATTGCCAATTCGTTCTGCAAGATATACAAAAGGAATTGCAATGTTTCCAGCTAACCGGACGATGGTCACTGTAGTCCCCACATATCGTTCAGGAAAAGATAATGCCAGTCCTTTGGGAATAATTTCCCCAAATATGAGTACCACTACTGCAAATAATGCTAGTATAATCCATTCCACTACAATGGCATATGTGGCATCATAAACGCCTAAATGATGTAATACCAAATCAGTCCCATCTTCTAAATAGCGTCCTACATAGACTGCCAAAACGACAATAAAGAAGAGAATAAAGAAGGTGGACGTATTCATAAACCGTTCAGGCCGTTTGTATAATTCACGTAATTCGTCTTTTTTGCGCTCGCTCAATGTATCCATATCTTCTAAATGTTCTTCTCGAAGTCGAGCAAAGGAAAATTTACTAATCACAAACACACTAATAATTAAAATACAAAAGATGGCAAATAGAATCATGCCACCCGTGACGGGGGTATCGATAACAATCAGTCCTTTCTATATATACTATTGTAACGGTAACATACTCTACCTCAGGGTATGTGCTTTTTTCATACATAATATATTGTACACTAAAAATCTTAAAAATTTATAGCTACTCAATAAAAGAACAAGTCTTAGGCACTAATTACGGTATCCCAATTCAGACAACATACCAGATTTATTGCGCCAGTCTTTTTTCACTTTCACCCATAAATCTAAAAATACTTTTGTAGCCAATAAACGTTCTACATCACCACGAGCTTGTCTACCAATAGTTTTCAACATAGCACCTTGTTTGCCGATAATGATCCCTTTTTGGGAATCTCGTTCTACATAGATAGTAGCTCGTACATAGGTAGTGCCATCCTCTCTCGTTTTCATTTCATCTACATCTACAGCGATGGCATGAGGAATTTCATCATGGGTTTGTAATAGAATTTTTTCACGTACAATATCAGAGATAATCAACCGCTCTGGTTGGTCGGTAATCATATCATCTGGGAAGTATTTTGGACCTTCTGGCAAATGTTTTTCCAACAGATTGACCACTTCTTCAATATTATCTTTTTCCTTCGCAGAAATCGGTACCACAGCCTCAAAAGGATAGCTATTTTCATAGGATACAATAGCCTCTAACAAGTCTTGCTTTTCCATAGTATCAATTTTATTCACAATGAGAAATACTGGTACATTAACCTTTTTTAACTGCTCAATGACAAAATTGTCACCAGGACCACGCTTTTCATTAGCTGCCACCACAAATAAAACAGCCTCTACTTCACGCAAAGAATCTACCGCTTGGTCCACCATAAATTCACCTAACTTATGTTTTGGCTTATGAATCCCCGGTGTATCCATGAAGACGATTTGTTTCTTTTCATCTGTATAGACACAAACAATACGGTTTCGTGTCGTTTGCGCTTTATCTGAAACGATGACAATTTTATCATCAATTAAGGCATTAATTAAGGTAGACTTCCCTACATTAGGGCGCCCTACGACTGCTACAAAACCTGATTTAAATCCTTTTCCACTATTCATTATATGGCATATCCTCTCGTACATAACCTAAATTACCAAGCACAAATTCTTCTTCTGTGCGCATTTCTTTCTTATCGTCCTCTGTCATATGGTCATAACCTAAAATATGTAAACAGCTATGGACAGTTAAATAGGAAAGTTCACGAATAAAATCATGATTATACTCTTTCGCTTGCTCAACTGCTCGTTCTAGAGATATGACAATATCTCCTAGTAATTGTCCCTCTTCTTCCGTATAGGTCGTATCTCCCTCATTGAGAGCAAACGATAATACATCAGTAGGCATATCCTTGCCACGATATTCACGGTTTAACTCTTGAATCTTTCCATTATTGCAAAGGAGTACACTGTACTCATCTTCTTCATGTAACCCATAGACACGAGCTACCTCATTACAGCACTGTTGAATGACCTCTTCATAGGTGCTATTCTGTTCTATCCCCTCATCATAGGAAATACTTACAATCATGATTCTTTCCCTTTCTCTGAAAGTTGATACTCTTCATAAGCTTTCACAATACGACCTACCAAATCATGACGCACCACATCCTGGTCAGAGAAATAAATAGATCGAATCCCTTTGATGCGTTGTAACACTTGTTCTGCCTCTATCAAACCAGATGTCATTTTCGGCGGTAAGTCGATTTGCGTAGGATCCCCATTGACCACCATTTTCGATTGATATCCCAAGCGCGTCAAAAACATTTTCATCTGTTCTGGTGTCGTATTTTGCCCTTCGTCAAGGATGACAAAGGACCGTTCTAGGGTACGTCCCCGCATATATGCTAAAGGAGCTACTTCGATGGTCCCTTGTAAGAGCATCTTCTGCACCCGTTCTACACCAAACATATCATGTAAGGCATCATAAAGAGGACGTAAATAAGGATCCACTTTTTCTTGTAAATCACCCGGCAAATACCCTAGCTTTTCCCCTGCCTCTACTGCAGGTCTCGTCAAAATTATTCGGTCTACTTCACGATTTTTCAGGTAAAATGCACCTAATGCCACTGCTAAATAAGTCTTGCCCGTACCTGCAGGACCAATACCAAAGGTAATCGTATTGCGACGGATACTATCTACATACTGTTTTTGACCCACTGTTTTAGGAATAATAGGATTTCCCTTTACAGTCACATTGATGGTATCTTCATAAAGCTGAAAGAGGGCCTCTTTTTCGCCTTTCAAAATCATATTCGCAGTGGTTCGCACATGATGGTCCGTAATCTTAATATGATTTTTAAATAAATATAGCAATACATCCAGCACCTCTATTGCCACCTGTACCGATGTGTCAGAACCTGTCACATCTACGGTCGTATCTCGATGTAAGATATCTACTGTTACTAATTCTTCTAATACTTTGATATGGGAACCCTGTGGTCCCACTATAGGTCCTACCATGTCATAAGTAGGTATGGTAAATCTCTGATTAGCCATATGCTCCCTTTCACAGAAACTTTTGTACCGCAGCACCATGTAAGTAGTCATAAGCACTGCCTTGAGAAATATCTTCGTCTTCCATAATTTGATCAATTAAATCTTGTACGCGCCACCAGCCCATAGACCAATTCGTGAAGATTGTATTTTCCTCTGGCGCACGTCCTACTAGTCGTTGTAAGACAATCATAGGATCTAGGTAACGTAAAAATTCTACCACTCGTCGAGCGTATTCTTCTGCACTGATTAAGGTAAATTCACCAGCCTCATAATCTCGTGCCATTTTCGTATTCTTTACTAAGTATAATGCATGAAGCTTCACTTGGTCTACTTGTAAGGCTGATAAAGTTTTCGCTCCTTCAATAACATCGTCCATGGTGTCCCATGGAAGGTTCAGTATCATATGAGCACACACTTCAAATCCATAACGCTTGATGCGCAATACTGCATCGATAAACTCCGCCATCGTATGTCCTCGGTTTACCTTTTGTAATGTATGATAGTTCACCGATTGTAAGCCTAATTCTACATAGATATCAATGCCATATTTGTTTTGTATATCTGTTAAAATATCTAAATAGGCATCATGTACACAGTCCGGACGCGTGGCAATGGCAATGCCTACCACATGTTCTAAGCAAGCTTCTTCCACATACTGGCGAAACTTCTCTGGTGGCAAATAAGTGTTACTAAAATTCTGAAAATACGGTATATATTTATAGGCTTTATATTTTTTAGCAATATGCACCACTGTTTCATGAATTTGCTGTTTCACCGTCATCGAGGCTGGTCGATTTTCATAGCCTGCTCCAATTTCACCACAGAAGGTACATCCACCTACACCTGCTGATCCATCGCGATTAGGGCATGTCAACGGTAATGCCACTGGAATTTTATAGGCCTTTTCCCCATATCGCTCTTTGTAAAAAACAGATATCATACGATACCGCTTTGGCTTTGTGGTATCACTCATATCACACCTCCTCCCTGATAGTTGAACTAGCAATATGTTCTCGATAATTCAAATTCGTATCTACACATTGTTGAGGACGTATAAAAGGTTTCGTCTCACCTTTTACATCGATGATGACCTCTACAGCACTATAAGAACCCCTTGAAATCCCTAAGTATGGCAATGTAGCACCACACACCTCTATCGTGTGGTAATCTTGTCTCACTTTACGCCACTCCACAAAGGAATAGTTAGAAATGTATTGTCGAACTAATGCTTCCTCACGCCAGAATATCTCGGCATCTTGCATTTCTTGCTTTCTATCCTTAGATAAACCAAATCGTTCATCACGGATTTTCCCATTGAAAGATGTCAATACATCGTAGCGCAATAAATCACAGGCCACTTGGTCCTCTTTCAAGGTAAAGAACTCATAAAGGAATGCTATTTGATCAGCATCATTTAATTTACGGTCTTGATTCCCTTTTTCTAACCATAGCTTGGTCATTTCTTCAAAATAGGCAAAGGCCGATCCTTCTTGGATTAAGCTTTCACTAATGTACCCAAAAACTGTGCGATACCGTTCACTATTATAGAACCGTTCAAACACATCTTCAAAATGTTTTAACATGCGTACATCATCATAAGGCAAGACATGGGTTTGTAATACTTCATAAGGTGCTTTCGGATTGGCAATATACTCGTACTCTGCCATGGAACGAATGCCAGAGCCTTTTAATAACTTTAAAAATCCAATCTGCAACGCATGAGGTTGCAAACTGAATAAATCATTAAAGGACTTCTCGAAAATTGATTTACTTTCATATGGCAAACCTACAATTAAATCCATGTGCACATGAGTACGCCCGGCCTTGATAATCGGAGGGATGACGGACTGAATACGGCCCCAATCATTGCGCCGATGGATCGCCTCTAAGGTCTTATTATGAGTACTTTGAACGCCTACCTCAATCTGTATTTGACCATGACGAGTAGAACTTAAAATATCTACTTCTTTTTCCGTCATTAAAATGGATTCCATTTCCAAGTGAAAGTTCGTCTGTCCCCCATGGTCACGCATCCACTCCATCAATGGAATATGATGATGAGGAGCACAGTTGAACGTACGATCCACAAACTTCACCTGTTTCACATTGTGCTCTACGAACCAAGCTAACTCTTCAAGTACCCGTTCTTGTGGAAAGAATCGTACAGTGTTGCGATTTCCAGATAAACAATACTGGCAACTAAAGGGACAACCACGAGAAGATTCATAATAGACAATTTTATTCCCTAAGGTAAGCATATCTTCCTCTGTGTACGGGAATGGTATGGTGCTTAGATCCTTCACCTCTACAGCCTCTTCAGACCCTTGAATGTTCCCTTGTTCTCTACCTAAGATACCAGGTATGACAGGATCAACAGGAGAGTGACCTGTACGAATTGCTTTCACAAACGAAGTGAAAGCCTCCTCAGCTTCCCCTTGAACAATATAGTCAATATACGGGTGGTCTTCTAATAGTTCCCGCGCTGTATAACTCACCTCAGGCCCCCCTAAGATAATCTTAGTACTAGGGCGGACCGCTTTGATCATAGAACATAGATGCAATGTCATATCGATATTCCAGATATAACAAGCAAAGCCTATTACATCTGCATCTAACGTAGTCACATTATTTAAAATATCTAAAATAGGCATATTAATAGTGTATTCCACTATCTCATATGCCTCGTCTTTCGTTCTTCCATAAGCCTGCAAATAGCGCAACGCCAAAGAAGAATGTATATATTTTGAATTCAACGTTGAAATAATAACTTTCATTTGTACCTCACTCATCGAATGAACCTAGTTCATCGGCTATTATTTCATTATACCACAAAACACAAACCTCTCCCATAATTTAACTCTTAGAGCGACGCAGTTAGACATAGGAGCAAGTAGTATTTTTTTGCAAAGTATGGTATACTTGACATGTAAAAAAGAAGAGCCATTAACGTGTGCAGGCGTTAGGC
>CAUVRW010000047.1:0-7088 GCA_963554425.1 uncultured Veillonella sp. | reverse complement strand
ATGATTGAAGGTGGCCCTTCTAAGAATTACCAGAAAACTCGTCAATGTTTAGTGGCAACCCCTGAGATTTGGCATGCTTTGATGGAGCGATTGACTACTATGTCCATTACTTATATGGAAGGTCAAATTCAGGCGGGTGTGAATGCAATTCAAATTTTTGATTCATGGATTGGAGCCCTTTCCATGGAACAATATGAATGTGGCGTATTCCCGTATATGAAACATATTATTGGGACTATTAAAGAACGATATCCTCATATTCCTATCACTATGTTCGGCGTAGGTACTAAGCATTTATTCCCAGTGTGGAAAGAATTGCCATTAGATGTAATCGGTTGCGATTGGAGATGCTCCATTGCAGAAGCAAGTGCGATGGGCATCAAGCAAACATTACAAGGGAATTTGGACCCTGCCTATTTATTTGCAGATTGGAAGACAATTCAAGGTGAAATTGATCGTATTTTGGCAGAAGGTGCTGCTCATGGAAAGCATATTTTTAATTTAGGCCACGGTGTTGTGCCAGATGCGAATCCTAAAGTATTGCGAAACATAGTGGAGTATGTACATGACAGAGGATAAAGAGATACAACAAGTTTGTGTATTGGTATTAGATTATGGCTCTCCCCGTTCCTTAGAAGATGTGAAAACATATTATACCCGCATACGGAGAGGTCACGGGCCAAGTGACGAAGAATTACAAGGATTGCGACATAAGTATGAACGCATTGGTGGACAATCTCAGTTAATGGAGTCTACCGCATGGCAAGTAGAGCGGTTACAAGAAGAGTTACAAAACGAACTACCCTTTGCAAAGGTAACGGTGGTACAAGCACATAAATATATAGAACCACTCATCGGGGATGTAGCGAAGGAATTGGGCCACTATGATACAGTAGTGGTACTTATGATGAATCCTTATGGAACAGACATATTAAATGCATCCTATCTAGAGCCACTGAAACCGTTTATGAATGACCGATGGAAGGTAGTAGAACATTGGGCAGATGTACCGACATTAGTGCAATCTTGGACAGACCGAGTACAGAAGACTATGCGTACATTGCCTATTACGGCAAAACCGCTGTATGTCTTTACTGCCCATAGTGTGCCACTGATGCAAGGAATTTCCTATGATGGATATGTGCATAGCTTACAACGGGTGATGCAATCTATAGCAGATCAATTGGTGTTGCCCAATGCTACCCTAGCTTGGCAAAGTGCAGGTACTCGTGGGGAATGGCTAACACCTACAGTAGAAAAGGTGACAGAACAAGCGGGCGTAGAAGGGCATACCCATGTGGTATATATGCCTATCGGATTTACTTGCACCCATATGGAAGTGTCCTATGATTTAGATATAGAACGGCGGGACCAATGTGAACAGTTGGGGATGACCTATGTGCGAGTGCCTATGCCAGATCGTGACACTCTCTTTGTGAAAGCCATGGCGCATGGTGTATTAACAGCTCTCTTGAAGGAGGGATAATATGAAAGTAGCAATTATTGGTGGTGGTCTAACGGGCTTATCTGCAGCGTATTATATGGGCAAAGCATTTCCTAACTGGGACATTCATGTCCTAGAATCTTCGAATCGTTGGGGTGGAAAGGTACAAACAAAACGTCGCGATGGCTATGTGGTAGAAGTGGGTCCTGATTCGTATTTAGCTAGAAAAACATCTATGACAGATTTGGTACAGGAATTGGGATTAGGTGATACCTTGGTACGTAATGCTACGGGAGAATCCTATATTTATCATCAAGGTCAAATGAAGCCTATCCCTGGAGGATCCATCATTGGCATCCCTACAGAATTTCTTCCTTTTGCTATGTCTAGCTTATTAAGTTGGTTTGGTAAATTACGAGCTGGATTAGATATTTTTAAGAAACCATATCCAGGAAATGAAGATATGAGTATCGATGCCTTTTTCCGGTATCATTTAGGGGATGAACTAGTCAATTTATTAATTGAACCTCTCTTATCGGGTATCTACGGCGGAGACTTAAAACTCTTAAGTTTACTGGGCACCTTTCCAGAATTTCGTCAATTAGAACAAAAGCATGGAAACTTGGTCAAAGGTATGATGGCTATGCAAGGTATGCGCAAACAATCTGGGGCGGCTACCGAAGGACAATTTGCCCAATTAACGGGAGGTTTAGAATCATTAGTAGATGCTCTTGTGGAACAAATGCCAAAGAACGTTTCTTTGCACACATCGACTGAGGTGCTAGAGGCATCATACACAGATAAGCTCTATACAGTGCAAACACAAAACGGTACAGACTCCTATGACCGTCTTGTGATTACTACGCCACCTAAAGCCTATGAAAAATTTTTTGTGGGAGATGAAAAATTTGAAGACTTGCGGCATATGGAACAATCTTCTTGTGCCATTGTCATTATGAGTTTGCCAAAGTCAGCTTTTACAAAACCATTGCAAGGCACAGGCTTTGTGATTACTCGCAGCACAGAGACGCCATTGACGGCATGTACTTACATTTCTAGTAAGTGGCCACAAACGACACCACAAGACAAGGTGGTATTACGCGTCTTTTTAGGGAAGCCTACAGACTCTACGGTAGATACGCACAGTGAAGAAGAACTGTGTGAATTGGCGCTTTCAGAAATACGAAATATATTGAAGTTTACAGGAAATCCAGAATGGATGGAAGTGGTACGGTTACAAAAAAGTATGCCCCAATACGAAGTGGGACATAAAGACCGAGTGGCAACCCTCATGGGCCATGTCCAAGAACACTATCCAGGATTGGCATTAATTGGAACTCCATTTAAAGGGGTCGGCATGCCAGATGGCATCAAACAAGCCTATGAATTGGTAGAAGCATGGAAAGAAGAAACTAAGGAGGTAGTTCCTATGGATACACATACAGAATCTGTTCATGCAGGTGCAACACCTATGCATGGACATACTACAGGACTAGAAAAAGTACCTGAAACATACGAAGGTTGGTTTAGCTTACACGCTAATTATTCCATTAATTTTGAAAAATGGAGAAGCTGGTCCGGTGAGCAACAAAGTGAAGCATTGCAATCTTTCAAGGCGTTTATTGGAAATTTAGAAGCAGCTCATGAGGCCCATACAAGTAGCTATGCTATGTACCAAATCAATGGTCATAAGGGAGATATTATGTTTTGGTTCTTACAACCAAGCTTGCAAGAGTTGAACGAAGTAGAATTGACACTAAAAAAATTACCAATCTTTAGTGTATTACAGCCAGAATCTTCTTTCGTATCTGTTATTGAAGTAAGCAATTATGTAAAATCTCCGAAGGACCATCCAAAAGTGCAAGCCCGGTTATACCCTAAAATTCCTAGATTGGCTTGCATGTGTTTTTACCCTATGGCTAAGCAACGTAATTTGACAGATAATTGGTATATGCTAGATCGTCAAAGTCGTGGTAGTATGATGCGTTCTCATGGTCAAATTGGTAAAAAATATGAGGACACTATCAAAGAGTTTACGACGGGTGCTTTTGGTATGGATGATTGGGAATGGGGTATTACATTGATGAGTGATGATCCAATTCAGTTTAAAAAAATCGTCAATGAAATGCGATTTGATGAAGTAAGTGCTCGTTTTGGTATCTTTGGACCATTTACGATTGGTACGATTCTGAATATAGATGGCATAGACCATTTATTTTCCTAATGTATCAATAAGACTTTAAACGTATAAAGAAATAGAAATGAAGTTGCGACAGGTTTGCATACTAGTACTATGCTAGATTGTATAATCTGTCGCGATTTTTTAGGGCCTTCGTCAATGTAGTAGCTGCACATCTAAGAGTCGTAGCTAACATCTATGGTTGTGTCATCTTTTGTATCATGTTAGATAGAACTGTTTGTATCTTAGTGATACTTATGCAGTAGTTATGTGTGGTTATATGGTATAATGAAAGATATGATAAAGGAGTGATGTCATGAAATTGTTAGCTATAGACTTAGATGATACGCTGTTACGTGATGATAATACCGTGTCTGATTATACAAAAGCAGTGCTAAAAAAAGCACAGGACAAGGGAATTGAGGTGCTCATTGCCACAGGTCGAATGTACCAAACGGCATATCCTGTAGCACATCGCTTAGGCTTAGGTGATGTACCGATGGTACTGTATTCTGGCGGTGTCATCCAACGTGTAGAAAGTAAAGAACTCATTTGGGAACGAGCTATACCACAGGAGGTAGCGCGTAAAGTATTAGCCATCACGAAAGAGCATAATATCTATATTCAGTCCTATATTGATGACGAATTATTAGTACACAGTGAAACAGAGTTTTCTCGTCTCTATGAAGAGATTACAGGTGCCAAGGCTGTGTACGTAGGAGATGCTATCTATGACCCTCAAAAGGGAACGAACAAACTATTAGTGGTGGAAGAGCCTGAACGTATGACAGAGGTGATTGCTATACTTTCTAAAGAAGTTGGCCACATGGTTGAGTTAGTTCGATCCAAGGTGAATTTCTTAGAAATCGTGGCACCTCACGTGTCCAAAGGGGAAGCTTTGGCTTTCATGGGCGAGCGATTGGGCATCGGTTTAGAAGATATGGTATCCTTTGGTAATTCAGAAAATGATATTTCTATGTTACAAGTAACAGGTCATTCCGTGGCAGTAGGGAATGCAGAGGAACATGTGAAGACAATTGCCAAAGAAGTATGCGACACAAATGAAAAAGATGGCGTCGCTAAATGGATTGAAGCGAATGTGTTATAAAATTTTGTAGGAGGGCCTCATGGAAGGGTTTCGTTTAATCATTGTGACCGGTATGTCCGGAGCAGGTAAAACACAAGTGATGCAAGTCTTGGAAGATATGGGATATTTCTGTATCGACAATATTCCTCCTGTGTTGATTCCTAAGTTTAGTGAAATTTGTCGTCAAAGTGCAGGCACTAAAGTGAGTCGAGTAGCCTTAGTGGTAGATATCCGCAGTCGTGAATTTTTTGATGATTTAAACAGTGCTTTAGATGATTTGACGGCTATGAGTGTGCCTTATGAAATTGTGTTCATGGAAGCTAGCGATGACACTTTGATTCGTCGTTATAAAGAAACACGTCGCAGTCACCCATTGGCACCATCGGGTCGCATTAGTACAGGGCTTTCACAAGAACGGGCACTCTTGGCGGATGTACGTAGCAAAGCAGATCATATTATCGATACCACAAATATGAAAACATCGGCTTTGAAATCATTTATGCGCCGTACTTTTAGCCACGTGAAAGAACAAACCGATGGCATGGCGATTACGGTGGTAAGCTTCGGTTTTAAATTTGGCATGCCCAATGATGCGGATATGGTATGGGACGTAAGATTCTTGCCGAACCCGTACTACATTCCTGAATATCGTCATAAATCGGGCCGCGTACCAGTGGTGAAAGATTACATCCACTCCTTTGAAGTGACTGATGAATTTAAAAAGCATTTCTTTAGTACACTGGATTTTCTTGTGCCAAATTATGAACAAGAAGGAAAAAGTCAATTTGTGGTAGCCGTAGGCTGTACAGGCGGTATGCATCGTAGTGTGGCCATGGCAGAAGCACTGTATGCACATTTGAAAGAAAAAGGTTGTAATGTTTCGGTGGAACATCGTGATATGATGCGTAATCATGTAGAAGAAGATGTGAATCCACGTTCTAGATTAGACCTATAAAGAAAGGAGTGGGACGATTCTTTCGTCTCTCAAGCCTATGAAATATAATAATTGGATGCGCTGGTTTGCGCCAGGCATTAATATTAAGCGGTGGCTATTCCTATTTTCTTTAGGCACGATTTGGCTGGTAGGGGGTGTTCTTATGATGATGAACTACCAGTGGATTAGCAACTTTGAAGATATTTTCTTGGAATTTTTATTTCATCTCACAGGATCCTATAACTATACTGTTATTGCTAGTCTTGGTTTGGCAGGTATTGTAGCGGGGATAGTAGCTATGTTGTGGGGCATACGTAAGCTCATTCAGACCATAGTGAATGCGATTTTACCGAATACAGAAGATGGTGTGAGCGATTATATTTTTGAAAAAATTCGTTTAGGGCAGGGGCCTAAAGTTGTTGTCATCGGTGGTGGTACTGGTTTATCCATGCTATTGCGAGGGTTAAAAAGTAAAACCACAAATTTAACGGCCATCGTGACGGTAGCAGATGATGGAGGTTCTTCTGGTCGCTTGCGGGAAGATTTTCAAATGATTGCCCCTGGGGATTTGCGTAACTGCTTAGTAGCATTAGCGGAAAAAGAAGGACTCATGGAAGAACTATTCCAGTATCGATTTACTAAAGGGGCAGAATTGTCAGGCCATAGTTTTGGGAACTTATTCTTAACAGCTATGACTCAAGTGCTGAAAGATGATGTGGAAAAAGCCTTAGAAGCATCTAGTAAAATCTTACGAGTTCGGGGACGTGTTATTCCCTCGTCTACGGAAGAAATCAAATTGATTGCGAAATTGACAGATGGCACTATCGTAGAAGGGGAAAGTAATATCCCTAATGCGGGTAAGCCCATTGTGAAGGTCTATACAGAACCACATAGACCATCTCCTGTAGGAGCGGCCTTACAAGCTATTGATGAAGCGGATGCCATCATTTTAGGCCCTGGCAGTTTGTATACTTCAGTCATGCCAAACCTACTGATTGATAAGGTAGCGGATCATATTGCTAACTCTAAAGCAGCTAAAATTTATATTTGCAATGTCATGACACAGCCAGGTGAAACAGATGGGTATACTGTGTCTGACCATGTGAAAGCCATTGAAGCCCATAGTGAAGTGGGGATTATCGATACGGTGTTAGTGAATGACAATCGAATCCAAGATGCTACATTAGAACATTACAAACAAGCTGGTCAAGAACCAGTAGAAGTAGATATGGATGTATTGCAATCGATGGGGATTCGGACTATTCGTGCAAATTTAGTAGATAGCCAAGACAAAGCAGTTCACAATTCTGAGCGGTTAGCGAAGGTGGTCATGGATGTGGTCTATGCTTTGCAGACCGATATTGAACCGCATATTTTAGAATATTACTTACAACGAGAAGATCATTAAGTATGAAAGTAGAGCCTCTAGAGGCTCTATTTTCTA
>CAUVRW010000046.1:0-7241 GCA_963554425.1 uncultured Veillonella sp. | reverse complement strand
AGGCTTGGTCCATCGCTGCTGGATCTTTACCACCAGCTTGTGCCATATCTGGACGACCACCGCCATTACCACCAGCCGCTTGGGCTGCTGCTTTTACGATGTTACCGCAATGGATACCTTTGCCTACTACGTCTTTCGTAGCCATGCAGACGAAGTTCACTTTATCGCCACCAGCTGCTCCCAAAAGAACAACGCCAGAGCCGATTTTATCACGAACCATATCTGCCATATCGCGTAATTCACCCATGTCGGATACTGGTACAGACGCTACCACAGCTGTTACATCACCTACTGCAAATTGACCAGCTAAGACACCATCAAGGTTACCGCTATTCAATTCTTTTTTCACTTGATCTAGCTCACGTTCCACAGCTTTTGCATGGTCAAGTACTTGTTGTACTTTGCCTACCACTTCTTGTGGTTTTGCTTTTACAAGAGATGCTACAGATTTTAATGTATGTTCTTCTTGTTGTGCTAAAGCTAGAGCTGCTTTGCCTGTTACCGCTTCGATACGGCGTACGCCAGAGCCAATACCACCTTCAGAAGTGATACGGAATTGACCGATAAATCCTGTATTTTCTACGTGAGAACCGCCACACAATTCGATGGAGAATTCTGGCACAGATACGACACGTACTTCGGAACCATATTTTTCACCAAACAATGCCATAGCGCCTTTTGCTTTCGCTGCATCGATGGACATAGTTTCTACTTCCAATGTGGAGGCACGAAGAATTTGTTCATTCACCATATTGGTAATCGTTTGTAATTCTTCTGCTGTTACAGGAGAGAAATGTGTAAAGTCAAAACGCAAGTAGTCTGGTGTTACCAAAGAGCCTGCTTGGTTGACATGGGTACCCAATACGGAGCGCAAGGCAGCATGCAATAAGTGCGTTGCTGTATGGTTACGAGCCATATGTTGACGACGCTCTACATCTACTTCAAAAGTGACTTCGTCATTCACAGTGATGCTACCTTCTACCACTGTACCTACATGGTAGGTAGTGCCTTCTGGTAATTTTTTCGCTGTATGTACTTCTACTTTACCCAATGGGCCAACGATAAAACCAGTATCCCCTAATTGTCCGCCTCCTTCTGCGTGGAATGGAGTCGTTTTTACAATAATCGTTACGTCTTGACCATCTTCCGCACGGTCGATAGCTTTCGCCCCTTCACCGATTAACAATACAGTGGATGCTGTTGCGCATTCATCATCAGAAATATGTTCGTTGGATAAATGCGTAATGTCTGGAGTCGCCACTTTTGCATCTACATCTTCACGAGCTTCACGAGCACGAGTACGTTGTTCATTCATGGCAGCTTCGAAACCAGCTTGGTCGATAGTGAAACCGGCTTCGTGCGCGATTTCTTCTGTTAATTCCCAAGGGAATCCGTAGGTATCATATAACTTGAATACTTCTTGACCAGGTACTGTAGTAGTGCCGTCTGCTTTTAATGTATCTAGTAATTGGCTCAACATATCAAGACCAGATGCCAACGTTTGGTTAAAGCGTTCTTCTTCATTTGCTACAACTCGTTTTACAAAGTCTTGTTTTTCCACGATGTTGGAGATGGCACCACCCAAGATGTCTACTACGATATCTACTAATGGTACCAAGAATGGTCCTTGAATGCCTAATAGGCGACCATGGCGAACAGCACGGCGTAAAATACGACGAAGTACATATCCACGGCCTTCATTAGATGGTAATACACCATCTGCAATCAATGCTACGATGGCACGAATATGGTCAGCAATAACTTTCAAAGAAATATCTGTATTCGCATCTGTATGATACGTAACACCCGCTTTTTTCGCTGTAGCTTCGATGATTGGGAAAATCAAGTCTGTTTCAAAGTTACTTTCTTTGTTTTGCAATACAGATGCCAAACGTTCTAAACCAGCACCAGTATCGATATTTTTCTTAGCCAATGGTTCGTATGTACCTTCTGCAGTGCGATTGAATTGCGTGAACACAAGGTTCCAAATTTCAAGGAAACGATCGCAATCACAACCTGGTGCACAGTTTGGATCATCACAACCACGTTCTGGTCCTAAGTCGAAGAAAATTTCGCTATCGGGACCGCATGGGCCTTCGCCAATTTCCCAGAAGTTATCTTCCAAACGGCTAATGTGGCTATCTGGCAACCCGATTTCATTATGCCAAGTGTCATACGCTTCTTGGTCATCTGGATATACAGTAACGTATAATTTTTCTTTATCCAATTTGATGACTTCTGTCAAAAATTCCCATGCCCAATGGATGGCTTCTTTTTTGAAATAATCACCAAAAGAGAAGTTCCCTAACATTTCAAAGAATGTATGATGACGTGCTGTACGTCCTACATTTTCAATATCCCCTGTACGAATTGACTTTTGGCTTGTCGTAATTCGTGTACAAGGTGGTACTAATTTACCTGTGAAAAATGGTTTCAAAGGCGCCATACCAGCACCGATTAATAACAAAGATGGGTCGTTATCTGGAACAAGAGAATAACTCTCTTGTTTTAAATGTCCTTTACTTTCAAAAAAATTCAAATACGCTTGGCGTAATTCATTTCCTGTCATGGTTTCCCTCCTAAAATTGTCTATTGCCTTTATTATACCACAGATTTTGATGAAAGTATGCATTTAGGTATGGTCATTGACGTATATATGATGACGATACTTTCAATACTGATGTTATATTGTATTACTATCTACATTTCACCAAATTTACAAAAAATGTAATCACATAAAGTCCAATAGCTGTGAGTACAATCGTCCCCCCTGGTGCAAAGTCTAACCAAAAGGCGCTACATAGTCCACCAACAACGGATAGAACTGAATATACAGTAGCGATGCCCCAAGTTTCTTTAAAGCCTCGTTTCCATAAATGAGCGGATGCAACAGGCACAATCATAAGCGCACTAATTAATAAAATTCCTACTACGGTCATCCCCATCACAACTACAAGAGCTGTTAAGATGGCGAAGATCATGTTCACACGATTCACATTGATACCTACGGTACGAGCGATTTCCTCATCAAAGGATGTGAGCATCAAGGAGTGATACACGAATTTCATGATGATTCCCACAACTATTGCCACAACACCAATGCCATAGATATCTGTCATAGTGACCGTCAAGATACTACCAAATAAAAAATTCAACAATCCTGTACTAGGCATTTTTACCATCGTGGAAAATACAATGGCCAAAGCTAAGCCTGCATAAAAGAATAGTGCCATAATCATATCTGCATATTGTTTTTGATAACGACGCACTAGTTCTATGCCCATCGCAGACAGTACGGTCAATATAACAGCACCTAATGGAGGGTATACTTTCAGTAAGGATGCTCCCGTCACACCAGCGAAGGCAATATGCCCTAATCCATCACCGAGCATGGATTGTCGTTTGATAACGATGAACATACCGATTAATGGACACATGAGCGCCACGATGAGGCCTGCTAAAAAGGCACGTTGCATAAATGTATAGGATAAAATGTCCATCTTAACCTCCTATATGCCATGCCAAACGAGAGCCTTGATGACTTTCCATAAAGCCTTTGCAAGGTCCATAGTAACAAGCATGTCCATCCACACATAAAATTGTATCCGCCACTTCCATAGCTTCCGTCACATCATGAGTGACCATGATGACTGTAATATTTTCTTGTTGTAAGGAGCGCAACACTTCATAAATTTTTTTACTGGTTTCGTAATCAATACCACTTGTAGGCTCATCCAGTAAGATATAGTTCGGTTTGCGCGCTAGCGCTTGAGCTAACATCACACGTTGCTGTTGACCACCACTGAGCTCACCGATGCGGCGTTTCAAGAAATCTTGCATGCCTACTAATTCCAAGGCTTCTAAGATACGACCTTTACGATCTTGTTTTGGCACATGAAATAAAGCGAGTCCCACTACCTCTTCTACGGTAGCTGGAAATTGGGCTGCATTCTTGTTATAAATTTGTGGCACTAAATGAATGAGCCCTTTCATTTGCGCCTCTTTTGGACTAATACCATCTAAACAAAGATGTCCTGCTGTCGGTTCTAATAGTCCTGCTACCATACGAAGCCACGTGGTTTTCCCAGACCCATTAGGTCCCACTACTAGTACAAACTCGCCTTTGGGAATGGTAATTGTCATATTATGGATCACCGTCTGCGATCCATAGGAAAATTGCACATCTTGTATATGAATGCCTGCGTGCGTCATCGTTAACTCCTTTATGTTTCAACTTATCGCATATATGGCAAAAGCTGTAATGACATCATCATTACAGCTTGTGTATTATAGTACGCGTTTTGCCCCTACATAGCGTGGTCCCCAGTAGCTATCGTCAATATCTGCTACGGCTACTCCACTACTAGATGTAGCACTGATGAATTGTCCATCTCCGATGTAAATACCAGAATGGGAAATCCCTGGTTCATAGGTTTCAAAGAACACTAAATCACCCGGTTGTAAATTGCTTTTCTCCACTTTTTTACCCACTGTATACTGTTCATCAGCTTGACGTGGTAAATCGTAACCAATTTTTTGGAATACATAGCGAATGTATCCTGAGCAATCAAAGCCTGCTGGTGTTGTGCCACCAAATTTATAAGGCACTCCTGTAAACGTATTGGCATAGGTCAAAATCTCTTTCACATTGCCAGATACAGGTTGATGTCCAACCTCGAATCCTTTGTATGTTTTGCCTTTCTTTTTGAAAGTCAGCCCTTGTGGAGCAGAGGCTTTGCCTTTTTTATGCTTCACCTCAGATGTAATAGCTGTAGATTCTGCGTGTCTACCTGAGTCGATATGAGATAATAGAACTGCATCTTTTTCTGAAATTTCTTTCTTCTTAGATACTGTATTAGTCTTAGCTGGCAATGGTTTACCCATCAATTTTTTATAGGTCACTGCCCCTAATATACCGTCTACCGTTAATCCATTATCTTTTTGGAATAATCTAACAGCCCACTTTGTGTTTGCATCATATTCGCTAGTTTCTCTAGCTTTATAACCAGCAGCGATGAGTTTCTTTTGAATACCAAGAATTTCATTGCCTGCATCACCATATTGATAAGCTCCTTGTACACTAGTACCTAAAAAGCCTACTAATAGAGTGATGGCAAGGTATTGTTTCTTTTTACTCGTCATAGGACTCCTCTCTTATATACGATTATTTGTCTTCTATGTGACAGTTTATGGTGTCTTTCACCCAATATAACGGTCGTTGTTTGACTTCTTCAAAAATTCGTCCCACATATTCTCCAATGATACCAATGCCTACCAGTTGCACGCCACCTAAGAAGAAGATAGCCACCCCTAAGGTAGACCAACCACTGATTACATTATCAGAGAAGAAGTGAACGAACAATATATGTCCGATCATAATCAGGCTGAGCAGTCCGCATAGCAAACCGATATATAAGGCTAAGCGCAATGGCACCCTAGAAAATGCCGTAATCCCATCTAAGGCAAAGCGCATCATTTTCTTTACGCTAAATTTGGAAGTACCTGCAAAACGTGGGGGTGCTACGAAGTGAAACTCATGTTGTACGAACCCTAAGTCTCCCACGATACCCCGTAAAAATCTACCATGTTCTCGGAAGGATTTCAAAGTTTCCAAAGATTTACGATTCATTAATCGGAAATCGGAACCTCCTTCCACGATAGGAACATTGGCCAACTTATTAAGCACTTTGTAATAGTATTTCGATGTGAAAGCTTTTGCCCAACTAGCATCTTCTGTGGAATCGCGAATGGTGCGTACTACATCTGCACCTGCTTCCCAATGTTTGACTAGTTCTGGAATCAACTCTGGTGGATGTTGCATATCTCCATCCATCGTAATGACCGCATCACCTTGGGCGTAATCTAATCCACATGTTAAGGCTAATTGATGACCGAAGTTTCGTGCCAACAACAAGACCTTTACTTTTGGATCTTGATTACCAATATATCGTAGCATGCCTGCACTATCATCACTGGACCCATCATCGACGAAAATAATTTCATGGTCATAGTCAAGTGTTTGCAATACATCTTTGACTGTAGTATAAAATTTTTGAATATTATCTTCCTCATTATACACGGGAACAACAATTGACAGTAACATAGCTCCTCCTTATGATCTTTACCTATCTATTTTACAGGATTGAGGACGCTTTTGCAAACTTCGCTGTCTATGGCGTTCTTTCTCCGCTTTCGTGCCTAGAACGTAAGGAGCGAACGCCATACACTTCTCCACAAATTTACGTTCCACTGAAAATGCTCCGCTGTCTATGGCGTTCTTTCTCCGCTTTCGTGCCTAGAACGTAGGGAGCGAACGCCATACACTTCTCCACAAATTTACGTTCCACTGAGATTTGCTCCGAAGTGTATGGCGTTCTTAAACTTATATATTGCTATGCACTTGCTTCATGAAATCAGACATAATAGCTACGCCAGTGAATGCATGATTCAAGCATTCAATATAGTTACTCCTATGTATACCGCCTAATGCAATCCCCTTAGCATAGGGATATATTGCTTGAACACCCTCAAGCAATTCCTTCCCCCGCTTAACACCAATACCGGGATGTCCTTCTTTGCATGGTGTAGGAAAGATAGGACTAATTAAGACGCACTCTAAATTTGGGATTCCTAGGGATGCTAACAACTTGATATCGTCTTCGTTGTGGACGGTACTCCATACTGTGATACTATTCCAATGGCTTTGGAATGTGTTCCACAGATCTTCTTGTTCGGATTGCCAATGACGTATTAGATTGGTTGGCATATGGATTCGTGGTTGTCTGTTTAAGATAATCTCTAATTGTACTCGCTTAGTAATGACTTTTCCATGGTATACTACGGTACTGCCTATGGCATCGCAGAGTTGGATGTACTCTTCAAAGAGTAGGTCTGTGTCACGACATAATGTGTACAGATTGTGGTGATTTCTCATCCATCTGTCCGTTTCAACACTATCTACTCCTCGCTTAAACAATCTATTGCTATCGAGATTTACTGTTACAGTAGATTCATATCCTCTATGTATATCACATGGTAAACCCTTTTCTTCTATATGATTAATACAATTTTTACCATACTTTTGTAATCTTTCTACTTCTTTGGACAGTGCTGCACCATATGTGGCTAGACTCATATCATCTTTCAACAACTGTCGATTCGTAATCAATACTAAAGTATTTATACTTTGGTTATTTTTCTTCATAGAGTACATCGATATAATCACTCATCACCACTTGCAT